>JBOHIT010000609.1:0-6126 GCA_050726155.1 Bradyrhizobium sp. | reverse complement strand
GGTCACGACCATGAAGGTGGCATATTCGGCGGTAACACCGAACTGATTTTTTCTTTGCTGTGCGGCGCTCTGCTCGCTGGCGGCTTCCTCATCGAGAAGTTTCTGACGGTCCCGGCGTGGTTGCCTCTCGTCTGCTACCTCGGAGCGTATTTTTTCGGCGGTTTCTTCACGCTGCGTGAAGCTATCGAGAACCTGCGCCTTAAGAAGTTCGAGATCGACACCTTGATGCTGGTGGCGGCCGCCGGCGCTGCAGCACTTGGCGCCTGGGCCGAGGGGTCGCTGCTGCTATTCCTGTTCAGCCTTGGTCATGCTCTCGAGCACTACGCCATGGGCCGGGCGAAACGGGCGATCGAGGCCCTGGCGGAGTTCGCGCCGCGGACCGCGCTGCGGCGGCGTGACGGCGAATTGCAAGAAGTGCCAGTGGAGGACCTCGCCGTTGGCGACATCGTCATTGTCAAGCCGGATTCGCGGCTGCCCGCCGACGGCTTCCTCATCAAGGGCGTGAGCAGCGTCAATCAAGCGCCAGTCACCGGGGAAAGCATCCCGGTGGACAAGCGGCCGGTAGAGGACGCGGCGACGTCACGCGCCAATCCCGATAAGGTCGATGCTGCGCACCGCATCTTTGCGGGGACTATCAACGGCAGCGGGGCCATCGAGATTGAGGTTACTCGTAAGTCTTCCGACACGACCCTCGCCAAGGTCTTGAAGATGGTCAGCGAGGCCGAAACTCAAAAGTCGCCGACCCAGCGCTTCACCGACAAATTCGAGCGCATCTTCGTGCCGGCGGTGCTGGCGTTAGCGGTGGCTCTGCTGTTCGCCGGGCTGGTGATTGACGAACCGTTTCGCGACACCTTTTATCGCGCCATGGCGGTTCTGGTCGCAGCAAGTCCCTGTGCTCTTGCGATCGCAACCCCGAGCGCGGTCCTCTCCGGCGTGGCGCGCGCGGCGCGTGGGGGTGTTCTGATCAAGGGCGGCGCCCCACTGGAGAATCTGGGTTCGTTGTCGGCGATCGCCTTCGACAAGACAGGTACCCTGACGGCCGGCAATCCCCGGATCACCGACATCGTTGCGGCGCCTGATGTGGACGAGAACGAATTGCTGGCCGTTGCGGTTGCCGTTGAAGGCCTGAGTGACCATCCGCTCGCCCGCGCCATCGCGCGGGATGGACGCGAGCGGCTGAGCGGGAAGCCAGTGCCGGAAGCAAGCGATCTCGACAGCCTGACCGGGCGTGGCGTCTCGGCGCGCGTCGGTGGGGAGACAGTGCTGATCGGGAAGGCAGAGATGTTCGGGGTGGAGGGCGTCGCGCCGCTGTCGGACGCTATGCAGAAGGCCATCGCGACGTTGCGTGAGGGGGGCCGAACGACGATGGTGGTGCGGCGCGGCGAACGCGACATGGGCGCGATCGGGCTAATGGATACGCCGCGCGAGGCTGCGAAGATCATGCTCTCCCGCCTGCGCGAACTCGGCATGAAACGGCTGATCATGATTTCCGGCGACCATCAAAAGGTCGCCGAGGCAGTCGCCAGTCAAGTCGGTATAGACGAGGCATGGGGCGATCTGATGCCGGAGGACAAGGTCGAGGCGATCAAGAAATTGCGATCCGAAGGCAAAGTCGCCATGGTCGGCGATGGTGTCAATGACGCGCCCGCCATGGCGACCGCGACGGTCGGCATCGCCATGGGCGCAGCCGGCTCCGACGTCGCCCTGGAGACGGCGGACGTGGCTCTCATGGCCGATGATCTCTCAAATCTTCCGTTCGCGGTGGGACTGAGCCGGACCACGCGATCCGTGATCCTGCAGAACGTGGTCGTTAGCCTCGGTGTGGTAGTGCTGCTGGTTCCGTCAACGATCATGGGCCTCAGCATCGGCGCCGCTGTTGCCGTACATGAGGGATCGACTGTGCTTGTCGTGTTCAATGCGCTGAGGCTGCTCGCATATCGGGAAAAGACGGGAAGCTGACTTGCTCGCTGGTTGGCCACCTGTACGCCGAATTCAAGGCAAGGGATTAGGTCCCTCCTTTGACACTTTGCATGATAGGGTGTTTGGTCCCGCGTATCGTCACGCCAGCGGAGCTTTTGGAAGGACTATTGCATGAGTATTCGTGACATTGTCGTGGATGCGTGTCCCAAGAGCGACACCCAGCAGACGCTCGAACGGGCGCTGGAGATAGCCACCGCATTTGACGCAAAGCTAGTCGTGGCCGCGTACGTGTGGCCGGTAACGACTGCTTCGGATGTGCTGGCGGGAAACAACCTCACCATTCAGAAGCAGACCCAAGAAATGGAGGATGCGCTTAGGTCGACGCGAGATGCCTTTCATCGCGTATTTGCGAATGCGCCGATTGATGTCGAATGGCATGCGGGGATCAGTGACCCGGATAAGTCGCTGAGCGACCACCTCTTGACCGCCGATCTGCTGATCACGAGCGCGTCTGAAGGCCATGGCTACGTTACACCCGAGCCAGCGGGTCTCGCCCAGCGAACGGGCACTCCCGTGTTGCGGTTAGGCACGAGCGTAGCGACAGGTCGTTTTCCGAATATTCTGGTGGCATGGAAGGATTGTCCGCAGGCACGGCGCGCCTTGCATGACGCGTTGCCTATACTGAAGCGCGCTGAAAAGGTGACCGTCGTGAGCGTCGGAGACGAGGTAAGCGCTGTGCGGCTCGAAGCGGTTGCCGAACATCTTCGTCGCCATCATGTAACGACGAGCCACCTGCACCTGCCGCACTCCGAGCAGGACGTGTGCGCCGATCTCGTCGGCCATGCCCTACGGGAAAATGCAGATATGATCGTCGCAGGGGCTTATAGTCGAGGCCCTTTTACCGAGCGCATTTTGGGCGGTGTGACTAGAGAATTGCTTAAGACGGCCGACCTGTCCTGGTTTATGGCTCACTAACCTCCCTTATGCTAGAGAATGCCGGTAAGTCCGGTAAGGAGAAGACTGCCCTGACCAAGTTGTGAGGCTTCGCGGAACGGTCGTTGTGAGGAGTTGGTCCTTTTGGGCTTCGATCACGAGATAATGCGGAGATTGCGTGAAAGGCCATCGATAGGGCTTGCGAAACACTCGCCCGGCACCGGCCTGAACATGACTGCTGAGATTTGAGTGCGCATATCCGTCATAGCGAGTTCCTGTTTTTCACGACCTTGCCGAAACAGTAAGGAGCCGGACCAAAGGGGGGCTGGCTGTCATACATTGTTCGAGGTGGTTCCGGTTTACGGGACAATTAAGCGGCAATTTTAAAATGAGTTCCCGGTCTGGAGCTGCCTCAGCTTTTAGGCGGAGATGATCGGCGCCCTTCGCATGCAAGCTTTCTATAAATGCGACCGCCTGCTCGCTTGCGAGCTTATGCCAGAAGCGATCAAAGACGCGCTTGGCATGATTGCGCCGTATCATCCGAAGCAGTCGCGGTGCGAATTGATGAAGAGTGTCGCCGGTAGAAAACGTAGGAAAGAAAGAGGCCAATCAGGGGCTGAATGCGCTACACGACGAATGAGAAGCTTAAGATAACCGCCGGGGCCGTTACCGCGCTCGTTATCGTCGGCTGGCTGGCAACGTTTGCGCTGGCTGTGCTTTCCACACCATAGGACCGCCGAAGTTGGCGGCCTTATGCGTCTAGCGCGGATTTGCCGCCGGTGAAACCTTCGTCGCTGATCATCCCTTTTGGGACTTCAAACACACAAGACTCCCGCCCGCACAATTACCCACACCATCGGATACGGTTTTGAGTTAGGTCCCCCAGCCGTCATGAGAGGGATAGGCACTTCTGCTGGGAAACACCGGGTCGGGAGGTGTTGGCTCTGGCCGAATTCTAGGAGGAAAAGAAACTCATAGTTTCTGTTTTCCAGACCCAGAGATATTTTTTGCGTTCTCCAGCAACGCGCGCCGAAGATAATAGGAACAAGCAGAACGCTCATTCAACTAGAATTGCGCTCCCTATTGACGGCGCTAATCGGTTTGCATCTGCCAAGGCCTAGGCTTTGACATCGACTACAAATTGCTCCTCAAGGAATTCCGAAGCCGAGGCACATTGCTGCGCGCGTTCTACTAAAACGCGATCGTCGACGACAGGGAAACTTTGTCGATCCGTCGGTTGATCGACTGGCTGGATTACAACGGCTACACGGTCATTACCAAAAGCAACGAAGAACTTTATTGACGTGAGCGGCCGACGCAAGGTCAAGAGTAAAATCGAACTCGCCGTTCGCGCCATGGAATTCGCCGAACGAATCGATCAAATCGTGCTGTTTTCGGGAGACGGCGATTTTCTACTTCGTCAAAAGCCAGGCGAGACTTTCATTTCCGGGCCGAGCGGCCGGATAGCGACCCGTGTCGCTCTTGTCTGTCTCGCCTACGACATGGAAAGCCTGCTCAGTCCGATTCTGGCTGCGGCGTTGTTGACAATCATCACGTTCAACGGGCTGTTAATCGGGACCGTCGCTGGATTGTTTCGCTGTCCAACCACAGTGGCGTCAGTGCCTGGATCTGTTTCGAGAAAGGAGACCGGTTGCGTGGAGTGAGCAATCTTTACAGTGAAAAGCCCATCCGGCGCTTTGACGCGACCATTCGCCATCGCGTCCGCAGCCAGGGCAGCATACCGTACCTCTACTGGATCCATCAGCGAGCATTGCTTCGATGGTCATCTTGATCCGATGCGCAAGCTCAAGCTGTTCGGTTTCTTCCATCTCACCTATCACCAATTTAGGCAGTCCAATGCTGTTTTTCGGGCTCGATCATTGCCCCTGCAGGGTTTAGACATGCAGTAGAGCATCCTCTGCCCGCAATGTCTCATCCTCAACCTGGATCGTGACGTGGTCGATGCCAAACTCATCCTTCATGACACGGCGCGCTTGCCGCAGGGCCTCGCGGCCAATGGAGATGTCGGCAACTAGGAGATGACAACTCATCGCGTCGAATCCGGATGTCACCGTCCAAACATGCAGATCATGGACCGCGGTCACATCCGGGATTGCCAACAGCTTATTCTCAACGATGCTCAGATCTACGTTTGGCGGGGTTCCTTCCATCAGGATGTGCGTGACCTGCTTAAGCAGAGCCCAGGTCCGGGGCACAATGAACAGCCCAATGCCGGCACCAATGATCGGATCGGCGAGCGCCCAGCCCTTCCACATCATCAATAGCGCGGCGATGATGACCCCGATCGAGCCTAGCATGTCGCTCAGCACCTCAAAGTACGCGCCTTTGACGTTAAGGCTTTCCGAGGAACCCCCGGCCAGCAATCGCATGCTGATCAAGTTTACGACAAGGCCGATAGCTGCCACTATCAACATGGGCCCGCTTAGGATTTCCGGAGGCGCCAGGAAGCGCTGATAAGCTTCGTAGAGGATGTAGACGGTCAGCAGCAGCAGCACGACCGCGTTCGTCAGAGCGGACAGCACCTCCATCCGTAGATAACCAAATGTCCGCTGCGGGGTTGCCTCGCGCGCCGCGAAACGGATTGCGAGCAGCGCCAAGGCGAGCCCGCCGACGTCGGTCATCATGTGGGCGGCGTCGGCCAGCAGCGCCAGGCTGCCCGTGACCAAACCGCCGATGACCTCCGCCACCATGTATGTCGCCGTCAGGGCGAGCGCCCATTTCAGTCGTCCCGCGTGCTGCGCGGCCGCGGTTCCCGCAGCGCCTCCTCCGTGCATAATTAATCCTCCGGTTTCTGACTCGGACGCACGGCGGCGCTGTGGCCGGTTGCGTTCCGCAGGTTCGCTTCGAGTTCGTCCAGAAGGAAAAAACTCACGTCGTCCACGGAGCCATGCCCCTTCGCAAAGGGCTGTTCAAGAAGACGGACGAGGTAGAGCGTGTAGACGAACATATAGGTGATGAATCCGAACATGATGGCCGACGCCGGATCACCTTCGGTCTTCAGGAACAGCATCATGGTGACGATCGAGAATACCAGCGTCTGGACCAGCACGCGGACCGACGGCACAAACTCCACTCGTTGGATCTGGTAAACCCGGAACATCGACCTGCGCAGCACGTCCTGCGTCGTGCGCAGACGGACGACAAAATTGGCAGTCATCCCCATCGGTTCAAGCCGGCCGAAGATCGGCGTGAGCTTGCCGATTTCGGCCAGCACCGGCGGGAGGTCCTTGTGGTCGCGCGCGTGTCCAAGTC
>JBOHIT010000608.1:0-2185 GCA_050726155.1 Bradyrhizobium sp. | reverse complement strand
GTTTGGCCCTCCTCGGTGGTGAATGGCTTTACGGAAACTTAGACGTATCAGGCCTTAAACGATTCGGGTGGCGACTGACTACGCTGTTTCGCCTGCAAATAGGCCCTTATTTGCATCGGCATCGCTAAAACGCCCATTTGACGGGGGGATTCGCAACGTCCTTGACTAAAACGGGGAGGGCCTTTAAGTCCTCGCTTCTGCGCGGATCAAGACGTGATTACGCATCCGCGGGAGTAGCTCAGTTGGTTAGAGCGCCGCCCTGTCACGGCGGAGGCCGCGGGTTCGAGTCCCGTCTCTCGCGCCATTTTTCAATGGCTTAGCTCAGTTCCGAGTCGTTCCAAAACCGGACCTGTTGCGCCAAATGCGCCACGCAGTTCCATAATAGACGCAGACACCACCAACAAAAAAGCCGCCCGAAGGCGGCTGTTTATTCCGACGCAACCAGCGCTGTTTAGCGGACCTTGGTGAGATCCGAACTGGTGACGACCACCGGCTTGCCCGCCTTCATGACATGGCTCTGGGCCGTCTGGGTGAATTCCGAATTGGTCCGTGCCGAGATACCGAAAGCCGCCACCGCGATACCAGCCACGAGTGCGACAACCACGATCTTCAGGTGGGTGGTGCGGTCCGCAGAGTGAATTGAGTGGTTCATGTGATGCCTCCGAGGCGTCTTTGCGCCATCTGATGACCAGAGATGTACGCCCCGTCTGTTTCGGGATGGTTTCGTGGGTTCCGTGAAATGGTTTCGTCGGGCTGGTTTTGGGCGGTTTTCACACGGCTTTCTGTGATGCAGAGCACACAGCCTGGAGCAGCCGCCCGGCACCGAGCTCTGCCCAAGACCATGCCCGAGTCAAAAATGGCAAAGAAAACAATGGGAGGGGTTAGAAGGCTGACCGATGTGTCAGCTTGCCCGTTTGATATCCGCGCGAATCGAACGCGCGGCCCAAATGAACAGCAACGCGCCGAGCGTGGTCGTAACCGCGGCCGACAGCAGCGAGTAGCGCACGGCGTTGGCGCCATACTCGTTCTTCAGCGCGTCATTGATCATGCCGACCGCCAGCGGGCCGACGCCCTGGCCGAAGCAGGTCGCGGTCAACAGGATGATGGCAGAGGCGAGCGCCCGCATGCTGGGCTTAGCAACGGTCTGGGCGATCGCAAAGATCGGCCCGAGATGGAAGCCGACCAGGAACGAGGTCAGCGCCAGGGCTGCCACCATGATTTTGAAATCAGGCGTCAGCATGCACACCGCGAACACCGGGCCGGCGAGGCCGGACATGATAGCCGGCGCCCATAATTTCCAGCGGTCGTCGCGTTTGCTGATCTGCGCCACCACGAGGCCGCCGACCAACGTTCCGGCCATGCCGGCGAGGCCCTTGAAGGTGCCGGCATAGGTACCGATCTCGACACTCGACAGGTGATGCACGCGTGCGAGAAATGGCGGGATCCAGGCCGAGGTCGCGTAATTGGTATAGGTGGTCAGGCAAAAGCCGATCAGTTTGTGCTCGGCATCGACCGCAATCTGCGCATTGTAGGCGACCGCATGCCCATGCGGCGTCCGCATCAGTTTTGCGTCCTGTTCGGTCATAACCATCTGCTTGAGCCCGCGCGCGGTCAAATCCTGCGCCTGACCCTGCAGCCGCTCCTTTTGTGCCTTCAGCGCTTCTATCGCAGCCGCCACATCGGCGGGCTTCCCGGCCGATCCCGGCTCCTGGCGATCAGCTTCGTCCATCGAAGCCAGATAGTCCGCAATCCTGCGATCGATCGCAGCGTTCATCTTCTCGATCCGCTTCGGCGTCATGACCTGTTTGCGGCTCGCCACCGCCGCGATCTTCGTCCCGTCAATCGCCAGCAGCTCGGCCCCGAACAGCGACTGCTCCCGGCAGAACCGGATAAAGGCACGGCATACCCCCACAATCGCTTCCGCATGGTCCTGGCGGAAGTCCGCAATAGTCTTGAACGACGGCGTCAGGCGGTTGATCAGCCACATCACCTGAACGTTGCGCCGCGTTTCCGCCTCCAGCCGCCGGCTCGCCCGAACCCGGTGCAAATATCCATAAATATACAACTTCAAAAGATCGCATGGCGCGTAAGGTGGCCGCCCCGTTTCTTCCGCGGCAACCTTGGAAAATCCCAGTTCCTCAAGATCGAGCCCCTCTACGAAGGCATCAATCACACGCACCGGATC
>JBOHIT010000607.1:0-3380 GCA_050726155.1 Bradyrhizobium sp. | reverse complement strand
GGAAGCCGATTGCTGCCAGCGCGAGCAGCCGCACCGCTCCCTCAATGACGAACAGGACGCCGATGACATCGATTGTAACGATGATGGCTGTATCCAGGAGATCGGCTATGAAAACCGATCCGAGCACCAGGCATAGGAAAGACAGTGCCGCAAAGGCCCACCAGTATGTTCGCAGGGGACGGGCGCCAAGCAGGAGAAGAATGAGGCGGATCACGAATGAGCCCTTCTATGATCGTTATCTCGTCCTCTCGCTAGACTCCACGAGCCGGACTGTTTGGCACTGGCCAACAGGGGGAATGCCCTCGCGAGCGACGTGCTTGTGACCCAAAGGACCTGGAGGAGAAGATGGTCGGAAGGCACTTCTCCTCAAGCGCGAAGCCGTTTGTTCGGCTTATTCCGTATTGCCGGCCGATTGGCGCAGCTCCTTTGGCATCGTGCCCCGCGTCCGCTTCATCGTTGCGGACATATGGCTATTGCTCCAAAATCCGGCTTTCTTTGCAACTTCGGAGAATGGCAGTTCTGTCGTCGTTAGCAGGCGTTCGGCCAATGCAAGGCGTAGCATGATGATGTATTGGTGTGGCGTCTGCCCGCAGGTCTCCCGAAAGGCTCTCAGGAAATAGCCCGGGGAACGCCGCGCGACGAGAGCAAGCTGCGTTATTGACAGCCGCTGGTCGAGATTGGCGCGAATATGATCGTCAACATTGCGCCACGCCTTGGGAGGCAGTCCGCCGATTGGTGTGCGTTCGGCGCGAACGCTTAGCGTCGAGTAGTTGCGCAGAAGATGGGTTCCGAACACCGTGATCAGCGAGTCAATGTAAAGCTCGTTGACGGCAGCTCCACTTAGCAATTCCTCTCGGAGCAGGTTCGCCAGGAAGAGTGCCCTATCATCGATGAAGCCGAGTTTCGGGGGCTGGAACTCGAAATCCTCCTTGTCGAATTCGAGACCTGAGATCTGTGCTAGACGAGCCGGATCGAAGGCGACAAGGAGATTCTCTTTCTCCGCCCTCCAGCGCGCGAACAGCTCGGCATCTGCTGGCACGACCTCGATGGCTCCCATTGGCGCTAGCGCTTGCGCCTTGCGATCGCTGTTGAGCGCGAGCTCGCGACCAGGCTGCGGCGTAAACATGACAAGGGCCATGTGCGCCGGAGCCTTGAAGGCGATCTCGTTTGGCCCTGTCTGAGTGTGCGTAACCGCCCCACTCTCGCCATCGAACTTAGGCCCCCAATCGTCCGGGACATTGCGAAGCAATCTGCATACTCCCCCAGTAGTTTTGATTGTCGTCCGTGACAGGCTGCCTACACAGGACTGCCTATGGCAGCTTCCGTTATCGCAGGATTGAAAGGTCCTTCAGCCTCTTGCCCCAACGCATCAGTATGTCTCCTGCTGCCGCAGCACTCATACAACAGGAACTAGCAAATATAAGTAGTAGATACTTAAAGGGCATTGCGATCCTCAGTCAAATAAATCAGAGCACTGCACACAAGAATTAAGATTCACGATATTACAACTTCACAACAGTCGATGAGTTTTTGGCTTGGATGGATATTTTGAGTTCGATCTGTTTCGCACACTCTGGTGTCTGCAGGCAGCTGGGGTTTTGCCAATTTTCTCAGAACTGGGTGGTATTTTGATAATCGGGTGATTTCTTGTTAGCTCTCCGGTGTTGCATGAACGGATATGGCTAGCCTGCTACGCTGAAGCCGAAGAACCGAGCTCATCCAGTTCAGGGAGGCAGGTGGCTGGGTGGTCTTACGGTCGAGCCTGACGAACTCTACGAGAATGGTCGAGCTTCTTCCAAAATGGGCATCCACTGGCCTTGGTTACCGACGCCTTCGCGATATCGTTGGCGACCGCGGCGCTCAAAGGTCGTTAGATCCGCGTGCTGGGAGTTATGACCAACCGATTGCCCCAGCCGTTGATCCATTTACCCTAACCAATAACCTCGCTTACCAAATGCCGCTTCGCGCCTATGCCAGCCGTCCAAGCGTTGCTTGCAAGAAGCTGAGAGCAGTCATCTGAGCATTCATCCGGCAAGCTATTCCGTCTCAGCATAGCCGCCGGGCGGGAGCGCTCTTTTGTCTTCCTACCAGTGCCGGCTTTGGATTGGTTTGAGTGGCAACCCCTGCGTGATTGGGGCGTGGCACATCTACAGAATATAAAAACACACTTTATTGTAAAAAATGATCATAAATTATGCATAATTCTCCATTTATTAGGAAGTATGCTTGACATAAAAAATATAATACTCCTCCTAATTCAGGAGATTCTTAATATTTCATCGTGCCACCACGTTTCCGTGGGGCAGCGTTGGGTTTTGCATTGGGGTGCCCGTGATCAAGAAGCTTATTACCGCTGCAACTCCTACGAGGATGCTCGGGGAGCTATCCCCTACGTCAGTACAAAACTTCACTGGCAACCAGCAAAAGGCGTCCCTCTTACTGCGGAATCTCTGACTCTTCGCAATACGGTGCGCTGAGCGCATCCGCTTTCAAAGGTGGCTCATCGAGAAAGCTATCCGTCATTTTAAAGAACAGCCAAGGTCATTCTAATTTTCACTTGGTTGACCAAAGATTATGTTCCCCTTCATCGAAGGGAACCAAAACAAAGAGGAAGTATGAAGAATTTTCTTCTGTTGACACTAGCCGCCGCAACCATCGTCGGGACGGCTGGTTGCAAAACGACATCACACCGTTCACACCCCATCACCTTCGGTGCTCCTGTGGAGCCTGGCCAGACCACGTTCCAGAGACAACGATCTACAAACGCTCCTCCTGAACCTGGGCAAACGACGTTCCAAGGGCCAGGCGCTGACGATGCGCCGCCGGAACCAGGGCAGACGACGTTCGAATAGAGCGATTTTCGATGGCCCTGTTGCAAACACCCAGCGAACCATGGAAGCGGAGAGGCTAACTGCCTTTTCATGCCCCGCGATGATCTCAGGCAACCTTGTCATGTCTGGGACGTGTATGCGACTTGGTTCAAGCATAAAGACAAGCCTGCCGTTTATGGCTCCAAAGCTCATCTCAACGCCGATGCCGACACTGCGCCGGTTGAGAAGGCCGCTGTCACCGTGGCCAATGCCGAGACGGTAAGCGGGCCCCGCCCCCTACCGCTGCCGGACCATCCCAACGAGGCGTTCGCCGACAGCTCTATCCGGGGCTGGCATTTCGGCGATGGTTACGCGCCAAGGGCGGTGTGCCGCGAATTGCCGTCACCAGCAGCGGCTGACGGAGGCCGCAATACTCTGGCCTCTCACCACCTGGAACCAGCCCGGAGGTCGGGATTGAAGCGCATCGCTACCAAGCCTGGCATATAGAGGGGGCGGACCCGGGCGCGTCCGCCCCGGACATAGACCCCCACTTGCGAAAGCGCGCTCTCC
>JBOHIT010000606.1:0-20621 GCA_050726155.1 Bradyrhizobium sp. | reverse complement strand
GCGTGTCTTCGATCGCCTCGGAGGTGACCTCCTCGGACGGCAGCACCGCATTCAGCTGCTCATAAGTGACGTAGCCGCGCTTCTTGGCCTGCTTGATCATCTTCTTGACGGCGGCATCCGACAAATCGAGCAACGGCGACGGCGCATCCGGAGAGTCCTTCTCGGGCGCGTCCGCTGCCTTGTCGTCTTTTTCCTTGTCTTTAACCTGCAGCGTCTTTGCCTTGGTGGCCATTCATCAAGCTCCCGAAACGCGCTCATGCAGGATGCGGGTGCCGCATCTGCCTTGAATACCGAAGTAAGTCGACGCGGAAAGGGCGGCGCAGACTGTCGCCACCCCAACTTCCAATCGCCGGATATGTTCTACTAGCCGTAAGGCCCTTAAGCTTCGCTTAACCCTGTTTTTGCAGCCAAACCATGGGTTTGGCGAGTCTTTTAACGGCTCGTGCGTGAGCCGTCCGCATCATTTTTTCATCAGACGCTTTTCCGGAACCGGCCGGAAAGTTCGCCAAAACCCTCAATCAGGGCCTCGGTGCCGTCCACTTCGGCTAGACGGCCCTGAACATCGCGAAACCAAGCGTAATTGGCATCGCTTCCATCGGCACCAAGGGCCAATTCTGCGTCTTTCATTTCTCTAAGTAAGGCATGAGTTTTGTGATGCAAGGCAACCAGTTGGCGCCAAGTCAAAAGAACGTCTTCTTGTGCCGCACCAGGTTGTGCTCCCCAGACATCCTTTGTAGTCAAAGAGCTCTCAACCATTTGAATTTGCTTAAGATATCCGGATTTTTGGAGAGAGACCATCAAGCGAGCAGCCTCAGCCGCCGGATCGTCAGTATGCGAATAATTGACGAAGGCGGTCACAATACCTGCGCGGAGCTTATGGGCCTCGGGGTGGGCCAATTCCAAAGCGGCGACCTCCTCCAGATGGTCATGGAGGAGCCAAGGATGGTTGATAAGCGACTGCAGGATCAGTGCTTCCCGGCGGGACATCGCGCTGCGCTGACCGCGCATGATCGGGCTGTTGGCGAGTTGGGCGCCCGCGGCCTGATAGGGGCCGCGGTTGATGGTCTGGCTGGCCGACGCCGCCTGCCCGCGGCCGCCATAGGGGGCGACCCGGCCCGCGGGACCCGGGGTGAAGGAGGCGCGCGGGGCGAATCGGCGGCCTGATTCGCCTGCTCTGCCGCCGCCGAAATTGCCTCTGGCGTAGCCGCCGCGGCCGCCTTCGGGGGCAAAGGTGTTGCGAAGCCGCTCGGCGAGATCCTGACGGTAGTAACGGCGCACGACTTCGTCGCGGATGCCGTTCGAGAGTTCGCCGATCCGCGCTTCCAGCGCCGCGCGCCGTTCCGGCGTCGCAAACGTGCCGCCCTCGATCTCGCGCGACCAGATGATGTCAGCCAGTCCGCGTGCGGCCGCGATCACTTCCTCGATCGCCGCACGTCCGCCGGAGCGCGCGAGGTCGTCGGGATCCTGCCCCTCGGGCAGCAGCGCAAAGCGAAGACTTTTTCCCGGCTTGAGATGCGGCAGCGCCAGGTCCGCGGCGCGCCACGCCGCTTTCTGGCCGGCCTTGTCGCCGTCAAAACAGAGGATCGGCTCGTCCGCCATCTTCCACAGCAGCATCAGCTGGTTTTCCGTGAGCGCGGTGCCGAGCGGCGCCACGCTGGCGGCAAAGCCGGTCGTCACCATCGCGATGACGTCGACATAGCCTTCGACCACGATCAGGGGCGCGCCGTTATGCGTGGCCTGGCGCGCAGTCGCGAGGTTGTAGAGGTTGTCGCCCTTGTGAAACAGCGGGGTTTCCGGCGAATTCATGTATTTGGCGGGGACGTCTTTCTCCAGCGCGCGGCCGCCGAACGCGATGACGCGATTGCGCACGTCGGTAATCGGAAACATCACGCGGTCGCGAAACTTGTCGTACGGCACCGGAATTTCTTCGCCGCCGTTCAGCAGCCCCGCCTCGACCATGTCCTCGGTCGGAATGCCCTGCGCGCCCAGATATTCCTTCAGCGCGAAACGTTCGCCGGGCGCGTAGCCGATCCGGAATTGCAGCTGCGTCGCCGGCGAAATGGCGCGGTCGGCGAGATAGCCGCGCGCCTTGGCGCCGTTACGGGAAGCCAGCGTGTCGGCGAAGAACTTTGCGGCGAGCTCCATCACGTCGTAGAGCGTCTTGCGGCGCTGCTCGTGTTTGGCGGCATCCGGCGTCACCGCCGGCAGCGCCATGCCCGCCATCGACGCCAGCCGTTCGACGGCTTCCGTAAAGCCGACGCCCTCGGTCTCCATCAGGAACGAGATGATGTCGCCGTGCTTGCCGGAGGAGAAGTCGTGGTAAAAACCCTTCTGGTCATTGACCGTGAACGACGGCGATTTCTCCTGCTGGAACGGCGATAGCCCCTTCCATTCCCTTCCTGCCTTCTTCAACTTGACGCGCCGGCCCACGACTTCGGAGACCGGAAGCCGGGCGCGCAGTTCTTCGAGGAATTGGGGCGTAAAGCGCATGGGTGATTTGGGCCGCCTGAGTCGCTGGGCCGGATTCTAGCACGTTGGCCAACCGGCCATGGATATAGGGACGGCGGCGGGAAATACGAAGCGAATTGGGCTTCTCGCCGCTATTCACAGCCCCCACCGCCGTCATTCCGGGACACGCGCAGCGTGGACCCGGAATCTCGAGATTCCGGGCTCGATGCTGCGCATCGCCCCGGAATGACGAAGACCGCTTGAACCGCGCCCGGTTCCACGCTTCCATGGGGCATGTTTACAACCTTCAGGGGCGGGCAAAGCGGGGCGTGGCAGGTGGTGTCGCAGGCCGCGGTCAAGGGCGCGGGCCTGTTGCGGACGCCGGCGCTGTCGGTCGTCCATTCCGCCTCGATCGCGCTGCCGATCCTGCCCTCGCAGACCTCCTGGCGGCTCGCCGGGGTGGTAAGCCATGTGCGCTATGTCGAGCGCACTGAGAAGGAAAAGCTGGTGGCGGCGCAGGCCGGCCTCGGCCGCCCCGAGGCGACCCGCGCGGCGCTGATCCCGATCAAGAAGAATGCCGCGTGGTGGGAGCTGACGCAGGAGGAGCGGCGCAGGATTTTCGAGGACAAGTCGCAGCACATCGCGGCCAGCCTGAAATATCTGCCCGCCATCGCACGGCAGCTCTATCACTGCCGCGACCTCGGCGAGCCCTTTGATTTCCTGACCTGGTTCGAATTCGATCCCGCGAATGCCGCGCTGTTCGAGGAACTGGTCGCGATGCTGCGCGCCACCGAGGAATGGCGTTACGTCGAGCGCGAGGTCGATGTGCGGCTGGAGCAGGAACGGCTCGACGCGAGCTAGGCTTCGAGGAATTTCCCCGAGGCGATGCGTGGCAGGCCGGTGACCGGCCAGTTATAGATGTAAGTCCACGCCTCGCTGGCGCTGCCGTCAGCGAGCGTGACGTTCAGCATCTGCCTGACATATTCGGTCGGCGGTTGGAAACCTGCACCGCAGGCCTCGTACATGTCGAACTCGCCGAGCAATTCGTCGCGCGCGCGCAGGCGGTACAATTCGCCGAACACGACGTCGTCAGGTTCATTCGACAACACCAGCCCCGGATAATGCTTGATCAGATAGAGCCGGCCGCGGCATGTGGCCTCGCCGATGAAGTCGGCGCTGCGCGACAACAGCTTCGCCATCGGATGGTCGAAGCCGCGCATCAGGGTGCCGTAGACGAACAGACGATCTGAAATCATGAGGTGTTCATATCGTCATTCCGGGGCGATGCGAAGCATCGAACCCGGAATCTCGAGATTCCGGGTCTGGTCCTTCGGACCATCCCGGAATGACGAACGGCGTCGACAATCAAGCCGCCACCACCTCGTCGCTGACGACGACGAACTTGACGAGGTCCATGCGGCCGAAGCTCGTGGTCAGCGCCACGTCGGCGGCGTCGCGGCCGGTGCCCCTCAGGATGCGGCCGATCCGCGGATGATTATGCCGCGCGTCGAACGTGTACCACTGGCCGGACAGGTAGACCTGAAACCAGCCGGAGAAATCCATCGGCGCGGGATCCGGCGGGATGCCGATGTCGCCCATATAGCCCGTGCAATAGCGCGCCGGGATATTCATGCAGCGGCAGAAGGTCAGCGCCAGATGCGCAAAATCACGACAGACGCCGGCGCGCTGCTCGTAGACGTCATGCGCCGACTTCATGTGATGGGCGTGCTCGTAGCCGAACGTCACATGGTTGTGCACGAACTCGACGATCGCCTGCACCCGCGCCCAGCCGAGCGGCGTAGTGCCAAACAGCGACCAGGCGATATCGGTGAGCTTGTCGGTTTCGCAATAGCGGCTCGGCATCAGATATTGCAGCACTTCGTCGGGCAGTTGATCGATCGGAAGCTGCTGCGCGGTCGGCATCACGACGTCATGCAGGCCGGAATCGCGCACCAGCGCGCTGCCGCGTAGCGTCACGCCGCCGGCCGGCGCCACCAGGCGGCCGCAGACATTGCCAAAACCGTCGCGATAAAAGCCGATCGGCACGTCGGGCTCGGCGACGATGCGCTCGGTGCCGACGATGTCGGAGAAGCGCGACGGATGGATCGAGAGCATGATCACCATCGGTGCCGGCTGCACGGCCGCATAGGCGATCTCGAAGCCGACCTTGATCTCCATGCTCAGACCTTTTCCGCACGCGTTTCGTCGCCGACCGAGACGACGTTGATACTGACTTCCATGCCGACGAAAGCGTCCGCCGAGCCGAGATAGGCGCCATGCAGCGGGATCGCCTGACGCGGATCGCGCGCCACCGCCACGCGAACGAGATCGCGGGTGCCGATGATCCCGTTGGTCGGATCGAACTCGATCCAGCCTGCGCTCGGCAGATAGACCTGCACCCAGGCATGGGTCGAGCCGCCGCCGACATAACCGTGGGCACTGTCGCCGGGAATGAAGAGATAGCCGGAGACGAAACGCGCGGCGATGCCGAGCCGCCGCAGCGCCTCGATCATGAACAGCGCGTAGTCGCGGCAGGTGCCCGACTTGGTCTGCAGCGTATCCAGCGGATGCTGCGTGCCCTGCTCGTGGCGCTTGCGATAGGTGAAGGCCTCGCGGATGCCGTGGGTCATGCCGCTGAGAATGTTGAAAGTTCGCGTCGGCCCGTCGGATTCGAGAAATCCCCGCGCCCAGAACGACAGCTCGCCGTTGGGATCGCCATATTGCGGCTGGATGAATTGCACCAGATCGGGAAACTCTTCGTCGTCGTACTGGAACGGATAGAAGTAAGCCGGATCATCAGCGGTCAGCGCGAACTCTTCCGCCGGATTGTGCTCGACCGTTGCCATCGAGGTGAACGACAGCGTTTGCGCACGCTCGTCAAAGGTCGCGATCGCAACGCTGTTGCCGAACACGTCATGGATCCAGCGCAGCTGCATCGGCTGCGGCTCGATCTCAAGACTGCCGGACAGCACGCGCAAATCATGGCCGTCGCGCGGACGCAGCATGACGCGGTGTTCGCCAAAGGCCACCGGGTGCGTGTAGCGATATACGGTCTTGTGGTGAATCGTGAGTAACGGCATCGTCAAACAATCATCGTTATTTTGGGCCGGCTAATCTATACCGATCCGTGCTCATTTGTAGTTCGAAATGCCGCTTCGATAGGCAATACGTAAGGAAAAAAGCCTTTGAACCACGCCGGCGACACATCATTACTCCTGGGGCCTGCAGATGTTCCCCCGGTCCGCGAATTCTGTGATTCGGGGCGCTCGCCGTTTCTGCTCACGTGTGACCATTACGGCCGGCTGATTCCCCATGTGCTCGGCGATCTCGGATTGCCGGAGGGCGAGCTGAAGCGGCACATCGCCTGGGACATCGGGATCGCGGGTGTCGCCGAGATGCTCTCACAACATCTCGACGCGCATTTGATCGTGCAGCGCTATTCGCGGCTGGTGATCGACTGCAACCGCCCGCCGCATGTCGGAAGTTCGATCCCGCTGATCAGCGAAGCCACGACGATCCCCGGCAACGAAGGCATCACGCGGGAAGCCGCGGAGTTGCGCCGTGCGCAGATCTTCGATCCCTATCATCAGCGCATCAATGCGATCATCGATGCGCGCCGGCAACGCGGCATGCCGACGATCCTGGTGTCGCTGCACAGCTTCACGCCGGTTTATGCCGGGATCGCACGGCCCTGGCACATCGGCACGCTTTATCAGCGCGACACGGTATTGCCGCCGCTCGTGCTGCAATCGTTGCGCGCGGAGCCCGACCTCGTGGTCGGCGACAACGAGCCCTATGCGGTCAGCGACCAGACCGACTACACCATCCCCGTCCACGCCGAGGCGCGCGGCCTGATGAATACCGGCATCGAGATTCGTCAGGACCTGATTTCCGATTCCGCGGGCGAGAAAGCCTGGGCCGACCGGCTGGCGCGGATTTTCGGTGAGATCGAAACGACGTTTCGGTCACGGCAATTGCTGCCAGCCTAGCCGTGCACCGCCGTGTAATAGCAAAGCCCCGCAAATCCGAGCACCAGCAGCCACATAAACCACACGAACGGCGTGCCGGGGGTGAGCGTTGCTTCCGACGGATTGGCGGGATTGACCCAGACCTTGACGCTGGCGCCATCCTGATAGGGCGGCGTGAGTTTTCGCGTCAGCCAATCCGAGCTCGACGCGACGTTGCTGGCGAGCGTCGCGTGGGTGCCGGTGTAGGAATTGCCGTCGTAAACGTAGGTGAACTGCACCTTGCGCTGATACATCATCACCCCGCGCCCCCCGTCGTCGGTTTGGGCGGCGCGGTATTGCTCGAGACCGGACAGCTTGATGATGCCGTCGACGACCGGCCATTTCTTGGCCTGCGACGCCTGTTTCTGCATGGCGAGCGCAAACAGCGCGATGACGGCGCCGAACGCACCGAAGGCGATCACCAGCGGCGACAGTTTGGGATCAACCAGCCCGCTGGAGATGAATTCGCTCATCTTGTGCAGCCCGACCGCCGAGCCGAACACGATCACAAGCGTGATCGCGGTGCCGATGCCGAGGCAGCCCCATAAACCCTTGGGCAGGTCGCGCTCCAGCACCGCTTCCTTGGGATGCAGCGGATTGTAGTAGACCGTGACGACGGCTCCGACCGGATATTTTGCAATGGTCTCGGAGACCTGGAAATTGCCGAGGTCCTCGCCGATGCTGACGCGGTTGTTGCGCAGCTTTTGGCCGGCGACGGAATATTCGTAAACGATATTGGCGAAGTTGCGCTGCTCGGTGCGGTAGCCGCCTTCCCGGTCGTTATCGATCACCCGGGTCTCGCGCACCTGGGCGTGCGAGGCCATCACCTTACCGGCGGCCGACGGCCATTCCTTGGCCGCGCGTACTTGCAGCGACTTGTATACGGCCGCGAACAGCAACAACCCCAACGGGGCGAGCAGCATCAGATAAACGAACCAGGGCAGATCGGGCACGGAGCTTCCCCAAAGACGGCGCTAGGATTAGACGCGCCGTCGCCGCTGGGGGTTCAAACGTGCCAGAACTATCGCGCGCGTGTCAGCGCCAGCCAGATGCCGCCGCCGATCATGAAGCCGCCCGAGATCCGCGACAGCAGCCGGGTCCGCTGCGCCGAAAAGAATCGCCGGGCGCGGCCGGCCAATATCGCATAGATCGAATCGGTGACGGCGCCGGTGACCATGAAGGTGAAGCCGAGCAGCGCGACCTGCGAGAAATGATCCTTGCTCATGTCCATGAACTGCGGAATGAACGCGCCAAAGAACACCAATACCTTCGGGTTCGACAGCAGCACCACAAAACCCTGCAGGAAAAACCCGCCGCGCGGCGGCGGTGGCGGCTCGTCCGTGTTGACGCCCTCGACCGGCGAACGAACCAGCTTGATGCCGAGCCAGACCAGGTAGGCGGCGCCGGCAAACCGGACCCAGTCGAACCAGTAGCCCATGGTCGCCATCAGCGTGGTCAATCCGACCGCGACGATGCCGATCACGATCGTCAGCCCGGCCTGGACGCCGGCGATGTTGGTGAGCGCCGCGCGGGTGCCATATCGGAGGCCGTTGGCGATCACCAGCGTCACAACCGGCCCCGGTATGAGCGCAAGCGCAATGCAGGCGACGACGAAGGCGAGATAGGCTTGAAGGGACATGGGGAGACTCGGGGTGGGAGGGGATTTACGCCATTAATGCACGTGAAGGCGGGAGATGGAAGTCGCCCCTTCCGCTCTCCCCTTGTGGGAGAGGGTGGCTTCGCGAAGCGAAGACGGGTGAGGGGTCTGTCTCCGCGGATAGAGACCCCTCATCCGGCGCGCTGCGCGCGCCACCTTCTCCCACAAGGGGAGAAGGAAGAAAGGGCCCTCACCTTCCCTCCATCGCCGCATTCATCCAGTGCGTCATGTCGGGCGAAGCGAGATATTCCAGCGCCGCGCGCCGAACTTCCCCGGCCTCACCCTTGCCTTGCGCCACCGCGACCAGGAGGTCGCAGCGGCGGGACACCGCGATACCGATGGCGATGCGCTGCGAGCCATCGGACATGCTGAGATCGTAGCCACGGATACGCCCGGGCATGTCGGCGACGCGGATCACGTGGCCGGGTTCGCGCGGGACAAAACGCTCGCTCATCAAATCGAGATCGGCGACGCGATCGACTTCGTCGTCATCGGTGACGCCGGAGTCGCAATTGCAGAAGCCGATTTTGGGCCGCACATAGACTTCGACCTGACCGCCGCACGCGGCAGCATGACAGCGGAAAGCGCGGCCTGCGGGCCAGCCGTCGCGTGGAAACGGCCAGGCGATTTCCCGCCAATCACTCGCCCGCGGCGGCGCGCGCTCATAGGCCGCGACGCCCGAAAGCGCGCCGAGGGCAAGCACCGCAACCGAGATGGCGGTCCAGCTGCGCATCACTCGCTCACGGCAGGCCGGCGACCGCGCGTGCGGGCCCCGTCAGTTCCAGGATGTGCAGGCCGGTATTGGCGCGGTCGACGATGTAGATGTAGCCGCGCTCGTCGGTTTCGACATTGTTGGTCTGGATCGCGACCTTGCAGCGCTCCTTGCCGTCAACGGTGACACAGCGCTTGTCGGTCGCCTTGGTGATCGACGGAATGAAGTAGCCGACCTCGACCGGATGGTAGGGATCGCGAATGTCGAGCGCGCGGACGCCGGCATTGAAGAAGGCGATGAACACCATCTTCTTGTAGTACACCGGCGCCATGCTTTCGTTGGACGAATGCGAGCCGAAGCGCCCGCCGCGCTGGCAGAAATTGCCGCTCGCTTCCGGCACCGTGTAACTCGAGATCATCATCGGGCGGTTCTCGACCGTGACGTCGGCGAACCAGACCATCTGCCGCGGCTCAAGGCATTCATTGAGGATCGCCTCGTCGACCACCATCATGATGTCGCGCGACTTGCCGTCCTTGTCCCGGGCAAATTCGGCGATCGGCATTTTCAGCATCGGAAACGTGGTGTGGGCGCCGTTGAACGCTGACATCGCCAAGCGGGAGATCTCCGGAAGACGAAGGTTATCCGCGGTCGGCTCCACCGGCCCCTTGAGCAGCTTTTCGCGATCGACGATCTGGATGAAGCCGCCCTTGTTGGTGCCGTAGCCGAAATAAACGCGGTTGCCCTCGGGGCCGGTCGAGATCGGCCCGTGCAGATCGGTCGGCACGGCGCCGGTGGAACCGGGCTCCTGGCCGGGAAGACCGAAATCGCGAATCTTCTTCGGATTGGCGGGATCGCTGAGATCGTAGACTTGCGTCATCCGGCGCGTACGCCAGTCCGCTGCGCCCGACACCAGAAAGGCAATACCGGTGTCGCATTCCCACCAGTTCTTGTGCGTGTCCTTCAGCCCGCCGGTGATCCGGCTGATCAGCACCGGCTTCTCGGGCGTGGCGACATTCCAGATTTCATGTCCTTCGCCACCAAAGGTGCGCAGCATGTAGACCGCGTTGGGATCGCCCTTCGGCAATCCCTTGCCATCGCAGACGCGAACCATCTGCGCGCCGCCGCCTTCATACTTTCCTTCCTGGCCGGGAATGTGGGTCAGATATTTCGGCCTGACGGGATCGGTGACATCGACGATCGAGGTGCCGTTCGGCTCGGCGCGCTCGGTCAAGGGATTAACGGGCGCCGGAATATCGTCGGTGCCGCCGTGATGACCGATATAGGCGATCCAGCGGTCGCCCTGATGATGAATGGTCGGTTGATAGGCGCTGCGCGCCTGCAGATCGCTGGTCCCTACCAGCTTCATGTTGGAGGCTTCCGGCGGTGCGCCGATCATCTGGCTCTGCGCGAAGGCGACGCCCGGGCACGCAACAAGAGAGAGAAAAGGAACCGACAAACAGGCTGCGAGTTTGGCGCGAGCGCTCATGCTTTCCATCCCGATGTTCAAAACCAATCTTCGTTGGCTGACGGTACGATAGCACGGGCCAAGGCCGTTCCCAAACACACGCTCTTGACATGCAACCATTTGGTTGCCTATTATGACAGCCATGGATGAAGTCTTCAGAGCGCTTGCCGACGCATCGCGACGCTCGCTGCTGGACCGGCTTCACGCCAAGAACGGACAGACGCTGAACGAATTGTGCGACGGCCTCGCGATGACGCGCCAAGCCGTCACCAAACATCTCGGGATTCTCGAAGCGGCCAACCTCGTCACCACGTTCAAGCATGGCCGCGAGAAGCTGCATTATCTCAACCCGGTTCCGATCCATCAGATCGGCGAGCGGTGGATCAGGAAGTTCGAGCGCGGGAAATTGGCCGCGCTCAGCGAGTTGAAACGGCAACTGGAGAAGCGTGATGAGTAAACCGGAATTCGTCTATGTCACCTATATCGAGACCACGCCCGAGAAACTGTGGGAGGCGCTGACCGATAGCGAGTTCAGCAAGCGCTATTGGTTCGGCACCGAAGTGAGGTCCGACTGGAAAGTGGGTTCGCCGTTTGCGCTGGTCACGGACGGCAAGATTTCCGATACCGGCGAGGTGCTTGCAGCTGACCCGCCGCGGCGACTGTCGTACACCTTCAAGCACGAATTGTTCGCGGAGATGCGCGACGAACCGGCGACAAAAGTCGTGTTCACGATCGAGCCGTTTGGCGAGATCGTGAAGCTGACCGTGACGCATGAAGGCTTCGTGGAGGGCAGCAAGCTGCTCGGGGCGATTTCCAACGGATGGCCGGCCATCCTCTCCGGCCTCAAGAGCCTGCTCGAAACCGGCCATGCCCCCACCATCCGACCGGAAGCGCTCGGCAAGATCAGATGAAAATCTATCGAAGAGTTCGCCAGGATATGGATCAAGCCATGAATCACGCCATCAACGTCGAGAAATTCAAACCCGCGATCGTCTACAGCATCTACATCGCGTCCACGCCCGAGAAGGTGTGGCAGGCGCTGACATCTGCCGATGTTCAGCCGGAAATATTTCTTCGGCAACGCCGTCGAGGTCGATCTCAGGGTTGGCGGGGCCTACATCGTGCGCACGCCGGACGGTGCGCTGCACATCAGCGGCGAGGTGATCGAGTGCGATCCACCGAAGCGGCTCACCGTCACCTTCAACGTCAACTGGCCGGCGCTGATCGAAAAGCTCGGCCCGACGCTGGTGACCTGGGAGATCGAACAGGCCGGCGACGCGGTGAAGCTGACCCTGCTGCAATCGCACGACCGCGCCATCAGCGACGATATCCTCTCCGGCGGCCGCCAGGGTTGGCCCGCGATCCTCTCCAGCCTCAAGAGCCTGCTGGAGACGGGAAATCCCCTCGCGATCCCCATGGCGCCGCCGCAGCGCATGCTGGACGCGCTCAAGGCGATGGGGATCGCGACGCCGTAGCTTTCGTCGCCCCCGCGATCGAACCAGGCCGCGAGTCGACTCTGGCCCGTCCAGCGGGTATTTCCGTACGATGTATTTGGAAAAGCTGCCGCCCCGGTTTGTCGCAAGGGTCGTTCCAATTGTTCGTTGTGGACGGAGCGGCACACGAATGCCGCACATTATTAGTTGAATAAAATTGCCTGATTCGAGCGCGAAAATAGTGAACAGATGAGTCTGCGCACCCGGCTACTGATACTTGTGATCGCGGCCATGCTGGTGCCGGCCATTCTCGTGGGGCTGCGCTTTGCGCAAAGCCGCAGCAGCGAGATCAACGCGGCGCTGGCCAATCTGTCGGCGACATCGGATGATATGTCGAACGACCTGGACGAAAAGATTCAGGGCACGGCCCAGCTTCACTATGGTCTGTCCCGCGCCCGCGACCTCGACACGTCGGACAAGGCCGCCTGCTCGGCCTTCCTGTCCGCCGTGCGCGAGGAGTACCCGCAGTATACGGGAATTCTGACCATCACGCCTGACGGCGCGCTGTTCTGCGACTCGCTGCGCACCAACCGCACCCTCGACTTGCGGAATCGCGCCTATTTCAAGCGGGCCCTTACCGCGAAAGGGGTCGTGACGCTGGAGCCCGTGTTTGGCGGCCTGACCGGGATAGCCGTGCTGCAGATCGCCTATCCCGCACGCTCGGAATCCGGCGACCTGAAATTTGTCCTGCTGGCGTCGCTTAATCTTCGCACATTCGCCGAGTACGACAAGCGCCTGCTGAACGGCAAACAGGTTCTGCTCGTCGACCGGAAGGGCACCGTCCTCGTTGCCCCGCAGGCAAAAAGTTGGACCGTGCCGGTGGGGGGATCGATCGCGGATTCGGATCTGTTCCGGTTTGCGGCCGCAGCGAACCGCGACCCCTTCCACGAGATGAAGGACGCCGAAGGCCGGACACAGGTATGGGCCGTCGCGCGCTCGCCTTCGACCCGGGATGCCGGCCTCTACATCATGGTGGGACTATCCAAGGACGGCCTTGTCGCGGCCGCCAACCGCCGCGTCTACGAGGATCTGGCGATGCTCGCGGTGGCTTCGCTGCTGCTGCTCGCCGGCGTGTGGCTGCTGGCGACATTGGGCGTCGGCCGTCAGGTCGGACGCCTCGCCGCCATGGCGAGGAAGCTCGGGCTTGGCGATCTGAGCGCGCGCATTCCGGCACCGCACCCGCGCGGCGAACTCGGCGGGCTGATGACGCTGCTCAACGGCACCGCCGAGTCGCTCGAGCGCCAGCGCGCCGCCATCGACGAGCTCAACCAGAAACTCAGCCAGTCCCAGAAGATGGAGGCGATGGGCCAGCTCACGGGCGGCGTCGCGCACGATTTCAACAATCTCCTGACCGTCATCCTCGGCAATGCCGAGTACCTCGCCGAGAAGCTGGCCGCCAACCGCGAGCTGCACAAGATCGCCGACAACATCGCCACCGCCGCCGAGCGCGGCTCGGACCTCACGCGAAGCCTGCTCGCCTTCGCGCGCAAGCAACCGTTGATGCCGCAGGATATCGACATCGGCCAGAAGATCCTCGGCATGGAGCAATTGCTGCGGCGAACGCTCGGCGAGCATATCGAATGCGAATTCCGGCTTGATCGTGACCTGTGGCAATCCAGCGTCGACCCCGGTCAGTTGACGTCGGCGCTGCTCAACCTGGTGCTCAACGCGCGCGATGCGATGCCGCAGGGCGGCAAGCTTGCGGTCGAAGTCCGCAACGTTTCGCTCGGTGAATCCGACCTCGACGTCAATGGCGAAGCCCGGCCCGGCGATTACGTCATGGTTGCCGTGACCGACACCGGCAGCGGCATGATTGCCGAGGTCGCGAGCCGCGCCTTCGAACCGTTCTTCACCACCAAGGAGATCGGCAAGGGCACCGGCCTTGGCCTGAGCATGGTCTACGGGTTTGCAAAGCAATCCGGCGGCTCGATGCAGATACGCTCCGAGCCCGGCCACGGCACCGTCGTCAAGCTGTTCTTCCCCCGCATCGATGCGCCGCGCAAGGCCGACGCGACTCGCATCGGCCAGGTCGCGACACCCGCCGGCGCCGAAACCATTCTCGTCGTCGAGGACAACGATCTGGTGCGGACGTATGTCGAAAAGGAACTGAAGGAGCTCGGCTATCGCGTCATCGCGACGCGCAACGCCCGCGAGGCGCTCGGGATATTGCGCCAGTCCGGGGAGATCGATCTCCTGTTCACCGACGTCGTGATGCCCGGCGGCATGTTCGGACCCGAGCTTGCCAAACAGGCAACGGACCTGCGGCCCGGACTCAACGTGCTCTTCACTTCAGGCTACAGCGAGCATCCCGTCCAGCCGCTCGACGGCCTCGACAGCGATGCGCGAATCCTCAACAAGCCCTACCGGCGCAACGATCTGGCGCTGATGCTGCGGACGGTGCTGAAGGGGAAGTGAGACTGCCTGCGCCCATCGTTGGGGCTCGGCCCGCCCGCAGCGCTTCATCGCCGGCTGCGCGACCCGTAGTACTACGGTTGGATTGCCTGCGCAGGTTTCACCCCGGGGTAACCCTTCGCTGGAAAACAGGATTGCCCGCGGCGCCAACGTCTCGCAATTTAGGAATGAATTAGCTGCATTTTGCCAGTCTGGCGTTTCGCCCGGATCTCCGTGATCCCTCGGGTGTTGGATTGGGGAATGCATCAGAAGCGGACCCGCTACTTTATTTTTGGCTTGCCCGATCAGGGTGCATGATGACCTTGTTGAATGGCAGTTTCTACCGGTTGCTGAGGCTTATTTCGCCTTTCATCGCGGTTGTCCTCTTTCAAGGCTGCATCGCCGTTGTCAGCCTCGAGGTTCTTTCGTCCGTCCGGGCCTATGTCGCCGGCGAATCGGCCTGGTCCCGGGCTCAAAAAAACGCGGTCTATTCCCTGAACCTGTATCTGCATACGGGACAACGGGCCTTGTTCGATCAATACAGGGAATCGCTGGCGATACCGCTCGGCGATCAGTTCGCGCGGGTAGCGCTGCAACAAAGTGTTCCTGACATCGAGACGGCGCGCGGGGGATTTTTGCAGGGCGAGAATCACCCTGATGATGTTTCCGGCCTGATATGGCTGTTCCGCTATTTCGGCGAGGTCAGCTATTTGAAGGCCGCCATCCGGCAATGGGAGGCAACCGACTCCCTGTTGCTGCAGCTCGCCGTATTCGGAGACGCCATCAGGTCCGAGATGGACGACGAACTGCTTCAGGACAAGCAGCGTCTGCAATTTCTTTCATCCGAGCTTTACAAGCTCAACAGCGCGATGACGGTGCGGGCCAACGCATTCTCGGAAGTGCTGGGCGAAGGCTCTCGCGCGATCAAGGCCATTCTCACCTTCGCAAACATCGTCACGGCCGCGGCGCTGATCCTGCTCGTCGTCTGGCACACACGGCGTCTTGTTTCGCAACGCGAAGCCTTCGAGGCGGCCCTCCACGACGAGAAGAAGCGGCTCGCCTGGCAAGCCACGCATGACCCGCTGACCGATCTGGCCAACCGGCGCGAGTTCGAAGCCAGGCTGGCGCAGGAGCTGGAGCGATTCCGGGCCGGCGACCTGCCCCACGCGCTGGTCTTTCTCGATCTCGACCAGTTCAAGATCGTCAACGACACCTGCGGTCATCTTGCGGGCGACGAACTGCTTCGTCAGGTTTCTCACATATTGAAGGGCGCGATGCGATCGGGCGACGTGCTTGCCCGATTGGGCGGGGACGAATTCGGCCTGCTGTTACCGCATTGCGAGCCTCGCCTGGCCGAGCGAATTGCCGAACGCTTGAGAGCGGACATTGAGAACCTCAACCTGGTTTGGGAGGGACGGACCTTCAACGTCACGGCCAGCATCGGCATCGCGAGCATTTCCGAAGCCGGCCTGTCGATTGAAGAAGCGCTCAGCAGCGCCGACATCGCGTGCTATGGCGCCAAGGAAAAGGGCCGAAACCGGCTGCAGATGTATCATTCCGGCGACGCCGAGCTGCGGCAGCGCGTCGAGCAGATGACCTGGGTGCACAAGATCCAGGAGGCGCTCGAAAATCAGCGCTTCTGCCTGTACGCCCAGGAAATAATGCCGTTGCGGAAGGAATACGCGGCAGCAGGGCGACATTTCGAACTGTTGCTGCGGCTGAAGGACCAGCAGGGCAACATCATTTCGCCGGCCGAATTCATTCCACCGGCCGAGCGCTATGGCCTGATGACCCTGATCGATCGCTGGGTGGTGCGAAACGCGTTCAAGCTGTTGGCCGCCGAGCTGGCTCAACCGGACTCCGTTCAAATTGCAAGATGCTGCGTTAACCTCTGCGGCCAGACATTCGGCGATGAAAGCTTTGCCGAATTTGTCCGGGAGCAGCTGGAACTCTTCGAAATTCCGGGCGACATCATCTGCTTCGAGATAACCGAGACCAGCGCGATCTCCAATCTGGACAGCGCCAGGCGGTTTATTTCCTCGCTTCGCGGCGTCGGCTGCCAGTTCGCGCTGGACGATTTCGGCAGCGGAATGTCGTCGTTCACCTACCTGAAGAACCTGCCGGTCGACTACATCAAGATCGACGGGACGTTCGTCAAGGACATGCTGAACAGCAAGGTCGATCGCGCGATGGTCGAAATGATCGACCGGATTGCAAAGGTGCTGGGGATTAGGACGGTTGCGGAATTCGTCACCAGCCACGCCATCCTGGAGGCGCTTCGCAAGATCGGCGTCGACTACGCGCAAGGATTTGCCATCGGCAAGCCAGGCCCGCTTGAAGAAGGTATTTTCCAGTCCAGCGGACAACAGGCCCGGTCGCGCGAAGTCGCCTGATCCGGCCCCGGAACCTGCCGCGCCGCTACCCCTACCCCAGCGCCCGCAACTCGCGTCGCAGCACCTTGCCCGTGGCGGTCATCGGCAGCGTCTCAACGAACTGCACGAAGCGCGGGTATTCATGGGCGGCGAGCTGCACCTTGACGAATTCCTGGATCTCGCGCGCCAGCGCATCGTCGGGCGCAAAGCCCGGCCGCAGCACGATCCAGGCCTTGATCGATTCGGTGCGGATCGGATCGGGAATGCCGACCACCGCCGACATCGCCACCGCCGGATGCTTCATCAGCGTGTGCTCGATCTCCGAAGGCCCGACGCGGTAGCCGGCCGTGGTGATGACGTCGTCCTCGCGGCTGACATACCAGAAGTAACCATCTTCATCCTGCACGCCGAGATCGCCGGTCAGCAAAAACTCGCCGGCATATTTCATCTGCGTGGCTTCCGGATTGCGCCAGTATTCGATCATGGTGCAGGGACATGGCTGCCGCACGCCGATGACGCCGCGGGTACCGCGCGGCAGCTCCTCGCCCTGGTCGTTGACGATGCGCACATCGAAGCCGGGCGTCGCCCGGCCCATCGAACCCGGCCGGATCGGAAACAGTTTCGAGTTGCTGCCGATCACGAGATTGCATTCGGTCTGGCCGAACACTTCATGGGCGTCGACGCCGAAGGTCGCGCGCACCCAGTCGAGCAGTTCGCCGCCAAGCGATTCACCGCCGGTGAAAATGCTGCGCAGCTTGACGCCCGGATGTTTGACGTCGGCGATCCGCATCAGCTTCAGCGCCGTCGGCGGCAGGAACACGTTGCGGATGCCATGATCGGCCATCATTTGCATCGCGGCCTGCGGTTCGAATTTGCGGGCGCGGTGCCCGACCAGCGGCACGCCGTGATACCAGAACGCGAACAATCCGTTGATCAGGCCGCCGATCCAGGCCCAGTCCGCCGGCGTCCACATCAGGTCGCCGGGTTTCGGAATGAAATCGTGGCACATCTCGACATTGGGCAGATGGCCGAGCACCACGCGATGCGCATGCAGCGCGCCCTTGGGATTTCCGGTCGTGCCCGAGGTGTAGATGATCAGGCCGGGATCATCGGCCGAGGTATCGACGGTCGTAAAATCCGGTGATGCCGCCTTCAACGAAGACCAGAACGGTTTTGTGCCCGCGGGCGTGCGCTCGCCGATGACGTAGACGTTCTTCAGGTCCGGCAACCGGTCGCGGATTTTGGCGAGCTTCTCCCAGCCGGCCTCGTCGGTGATAATGGCCTTGGCTTCCGAATTGGATAGACGAAACTCCAGCGCGTCCTCGCCGAACAGCGCGAACAGGGGAATCGAGATCATGCCGGCGCGAAACGCCGCCAGATGCGCGATCGGCAATTCCAGCGATTGCGACAGGAACACCGCAACACGATCGCCACGCGAAAGGCCATCGGCACCAAGCACATTGGCAAAACGGCGCGACGCATCAGCGACCTCGTCGAACGAGGTCCGCGTCGCCGTGCCGTCCTCGTCGATATAGATCAGCGCCAGACGGCCGGTGCCGTCGGCATAGCGGTCGCAGCACGCGGTCGCGATGTTGAATCGCGATGGGATATCCCAGCGGAAGTTGCGGTAGAGTTCTTCATAGGTGGCGGCTTCGGTGAGCATGGAATCAAGCTATACGATCATCGGCACGACATAAACCCTCTGACCGGTGTTGGCGGGTTCATTGGTCGCAGCGCCTGCGTCGATCGCACAGCCTTTCGCCCTTGCGGCTGGGGCCCAAGTTGATAGATTCCCGCACTGCAAAAGGCAAAGTCCTTCGGAGGACGCATGCATCGACGCGCGTTTTTCGGGTTGATCGGCAGTATGGCCGCAACCTGGTCTCTCTCAGCTCATGCGCAAGGTATTCCGAAAATTCCGCGGATCGGATTTTTGGGTCTTGCGCCTGCGTCCGCATGGTCGAGCGAAGTAGACGCCTTGCGTTCGGGTTTGCGCGAGTTCGGTTACGTAGAGGACAAGAACATTATCCTGGACTTTCGTTGGGCAAACAGCGTCGAGGAGATGTACAGCCTTGCCAATGAGCTTGTTCGCACCAGGGTCGACATCCTGTTCGCGCCGGCGTCCACCCAGGTGGAGCCCGCGCGCGAAGCGACCAAGACGATCCCCATCATATTCGCTCAGCATGCCGATCCGGTCGGCACCGGGCACGTTGCCAGTCTGGCTCGACCCGGAGGCAATATCACCGGCGTTTCGATGGTTCTTACCGAACTTGCCTCCAAGGGTCTCGAAATCCTCAAGCAAGCTTTGCCGAACGCCCTTCGCTTTGGCGTCCTGTCAAATCCTACTACGCCATCGCATGTGAAAGTACTCGAAGCACTCAATGTTGCAGGAAAGGCGCTCGGCGTTCAATTGCTGGTGACACCCGTTCAATCGACCGAGGATTTCGAGCCGGCATTCGCAATATTGGCTCGGGAAAAGGTAGACGGCTTTCTGGTACCCCCTTCACCCCTGACCAACTCGCAGCCGGTTCCCCTGGCCGAACTGGGGTTGAAACACCGGCTGCCCGGGATGTTCGGAAACAAGAATAACGTCAAGGCCGGCGGTCTGATGAGCTATGGCGCCGATTTCAACTACATGTACCGGCACGCGGCCGTCTATATCGACAAAATTCTCAAGGGTGAAAAGCCATCCGAGTTGCCGGTGGAGCAGGCGTCAAAGTACGACCTGGTTATCAATCTCAAGACCGCCAAATTGCTAGGCCTCGAGATCGCCCCCACATTGCTCGTTCGCGCCGATGCGGTGATCGAATAAAGCGTCGCGCGGGATAGCCCGTGGTCAAGCGAACTCACCCCGCCAATGCCGCCTTCACCAAGCCGCTGGCTTTTCCAAAATCCATCTGGCCGGCGTATTTGGCCTTCAATGCGCCGATCACCTTGCCCATGTCCTTGATGCCGGCGGCGTTGGTCTCGGCGATGATGGACGCGATCACCGCCTTCACCTCGTCCTCCGACATCTGCTTCGGCAGATAGGCCGAAATGATCGCGATCTCCTCGCGCTCCTGCGCAGCCAGTTCGGCGCGGCCGCCCTTGTCGTAGAGTTCGACGGATTCCTGGCGTTGCTTGATCATCTTCTGGAACACGCCGAGCAGGTCGGCGTCGCTGAGCGGCGGCTTGCCCTCTCCGCGCGCGGCGATGTCGGCGTTCTTGATGGTCGAATTGACCATGCGCAGCGTGGAGAGCTTGCGCTCGTCCTTGGCCCGCATCGCGTCCTTGACCGCATTGTTGATGTCGTCGCGCAGCATTTTTTGAACCCTTCGGCTATCAGAGACCCCTGATCTAGGCCGTTCGTGGCCCCAGAACAACCTAGCTCCGCAGCCATTCCGTCAGCGCGTCGGCAGTTGCCTGCGTCTGTTCCACCTGCGGCAGGTGACCGCAATTCGGCAGCACCACCAGTTTGGCTGCCGGTATGCCGCCAGCCATCTCCATCGAGAGCGCGTTCGGGATGGTGTTGTCCTGGTCGCCGGTCAAAACCAGCGTCGGACATTTGATCCATGCCAGCGTCGGGCGCGAATCCGGTCGGCTGATCATAGCGCTCTGCTGGCGGATGAACGCCTCCGGCCCGATATCGTCGCCCATGTCGTGGACAAGCTGGCGGAGCGCGGCATCGCCCTGCCGCGACGGATGCACCAGGCCGGGGAAAAGTTCGTCGAGCACGGCGCGGTATTCGCCTTTTTTGGCGCGGGCGATCATGCCCTGGCGACGGGTGATCGCGTCCGCGGTGTCGGGCCGCGCCTGGGTATTGATCAGCGCCAGCTTGGCCACCCGCTCGGCCGCCTGCCGCATGATTTCGAACGCGATGTAACCGCCCATCGAATGCCCGGCGAGCGCAAAGCGCGGCGGCGCCTCGGCCAGAATCCGCCGGGCGATCGCCCCCATATTGTCGTCGCGGATGTGGTTGGCGACCGTCACAGGGCCTAACCGCCACAAAGCCGGGACCACGGGGTTGAAGATCCGCGGCGATAACGCCAAGCCGGGAACGAGCAGGATCGGGATCGGGTTGTCCATGCGTGGCTCCGGAT
>JBOHIT010000605.1:0-16863 GCA_050726155.1 Bradyrhizobium sp. | reverse complement strand
GGCCAGGCAATACACCCGCACCGGAGGCAGTCTGATCCGCCGCCTGTACGCCGAGGTCAACTGGCGCAAGCTCAAGCGCGAAGAGCTCCGCACCTATCGCGATGCCGACGGCGTCTATCTTTGCAGCGTCGCGGACCAGCGACGCCTGCTCGACGAAGTCCCCACGGCCCGCACCATTGTCATTCCCAATGCCGCGGACGTGGATTTCTATAAGCCACGCCCTGCGGACCCGCCGCCGGACGGCCGCACCGTGGTCTTCTTCGGGCTGATGTCCTACATGCCCAACATCGATGGCGTCACCCACTTCATCCAGGATATCTGGCCGCGGATCGCCGCCGCCAACGCGGACGCGCGATGCAGGATGATCGGCGGCTCTCCGCCTCCGCAACTCCTGGCACTGGCCGGGCCACGGGTCGAATTCACCGGTTTCGTACCGGACCTGAGGCCGTACCTGGCGGCAGCCGCGGCCGTGGTGGTGCCACTGCGGCTCGGCGGCGGCACACGCCTCAAGATCGTCGAGGCCATGGCCATGAACAAGGCCATGGTGTCCACCACGCTCGGCGCCGAAGGGATCGACGCCGTTCCCGGGCGCGATATCCTGATCGAGGATCAGCCCGACGCCTTTGCGGACGCGGTGAGCCGGTTGCTGACCGAGCCTGAGCTGGCGGCGCGCATCGGAAATTCCGCAAGGCAGCTTTCCGAAGCGCGGTATGCCTGGAGTGCCGCGGCGCGGGCGCTCGAAGCTTTCTACCGTCAGACCCTGGATGCCGTCGTTTAACCGGAATCTCGTGTTGCCGGGCCGCCAGCTCCCGAGCACGATATCGGATGCGGTATGCGTCGCCTATCCCGCTTTACGAATGGTGAAGCCGCCCGCGTACCTACCCAATCCAACAAGACGATGTCGAGCGGAACTGACGCAAAGGACAAGGAAGAGGATCCAGCCCTGAATCTGGGTTAGGTGATAGGTGCGGCAAATGCCGCATTAACTATCGCCGTGCTAGGAACGCACCTTAACGGCGACCGCTGCTAGAGTGCCAGAATGCCCAGAGCCTCAACGCATTTCCACGAAAGGGATCGAGCGCGCTCGTCCGGCTGGTCGCTCGACCGGTATGCGTTCATCCCGATCCTGGCATGCGCTTACGCGACGATCATTTTTCCGCTCATCATCGCGTCCTGCTCTCCCACCGACACGGTCTGTCTTCTGGAAGCCCGCCCGGAGAGCAGGATCTTTTGGCCGCTGCTCGCTGCTATTTCGCTGATTTGGGCCGCGCGCAACTATTCACGTCTCAACTTTCCGCCCCCCATCATCTATCTCCTTGCGTACGCAGCGCTCGCGGGCGCGAGCATACTCTGGGCTTTCAAGCCGGAATTATCGTTCATCCGATTCACGCAGCAGGTCATGATCATTGTCTCGATCATCGTGCCCGCCATGCTCGCATCGCGAAGAGCCGATTTGATCCGGGGCCTGTTTCTCTGCTTCGCGCTTGCTGCGATTTTGAATCTGGTTGCCGTATTCGTCCGGCCTCCGATCGATGTCAAATTCGCAACCTGGGGCTACCCGGGATATTTTTCCGGGAAGAACTACCTCGGAGAGTTTGCAACGCTGGCGATGCTGCTGGCGTTTCACGAAGCACTCTATCCCGGCAAGCGGCGCGTGTTCGGTATCATCATTGCCTTGGTCTCGATGGCGCTGCTGGTCCTGAGCAATTCAAAAACCTCGATAGCGCTTGCCGTTCTGGCCCCGGTGCTGGCTGGCGTTACCTTGTTTTTGAGGAAGAAGACGCGGCTTTCCCCGGCTATTCTGCTGGCGACCCTGCCGATCGGCTATCTTGTATTGTCGAGCGTGTCCGGATTCAACGTCTTTCGGCTGTCATATATCCTGTACAGCGATCCGACCTTCACCGGTCGCTCCATCATCTGGGATTTCGTGAATTCCGAGATCGCCCAGCGACCTCTATTTGGATGGGGATACCAATCCTTCTGGCTGGCCGGCCCCGACGCGCCCTCCATCGTCAACGCCCCGGGCTGGGTCAAGGACATGCCGAACGCCCATAACGGCTACTACGATACGATGGTGGAGATGGGCTACGCCGGCTATGCGTTGCTGGTGACGTTCATTGTGGCAACCCTCCACGGCATCGGGCGTGTGGCCGACCGCGCTCCCGCACGGGCATGGATCGTTCTGTCGCTGGCCCTGCACGTCATCATCACCAACGGCCTCGAAAGCCTGTGGATGCGCGGCTTCGAGATGTTGTGGATCGTGTTTGTGATTCTCGCTGCCGAAGTCGCCCGGTACTGGCGGCGGCCGTTGCCTGTCCGAATGCCGGTTCGGGGCGGGAACCGAAGGCCAGGTACACGACCCGTTGGGCCAAGACCGTTTGGGCCAGCACCCGGCATCGCTTCGCGCGGTTTGCGCAGACCCATCGCTCTTGCCGAGCGATCCTATCCCAACATCGCCGGCGAGCCAGCGGGGGCCACGCCGCCCTCGGCGCCTCTGGTCGCTACCAGCGTCAACGAGGAACCTATGCCCTCGGCCAACTAAATCTCCACCGGTTGGTTGCGACCCGACCGCAACGACCCGTCACGGCGAAAACGTTAACGGATCGACGAGGCTCGAACAGCTTCCTTACTAAATTAATGCGGATTAACCATCGGCATCGATCGACCGGAATAGAAAGAAAAACAAGGGTATAATCGCGATTATCGTCGCCAGCGGCAATCACGATGCGGCCCGCGCCGACGAACGAAATTTTATCGAGAGGGCCGGATCAACGGCCCGCTGATTTGCGAACCCTCTCACCGATTTAAAACGCGCTCGAGTGGATACGATCCGATGGACGCCAGGACTAACGAAGCCTCTCTTGAATCCGGCCAAGATTATTTCGATGGATCGGAATATTCGGCGGGAACGCGCGCGCGTCCTTCGATGGGCGTCATGGACATTCTCGAGACCTTGCGCAGAAACTGGCGTTTTCCCTTGTACGGGTTTTTGATCGGGTGCGCACTGGCGGCAGCCTATGTCCTGTCTGCATCGATACCCTACAAGAGCTCCGCGCGTATTCTGGTCGACAGGAGCGTGAACAGGTATCTGCAAAACAACAAGATCGCCGATCAGCCGACGCTCGACGAATCGGAAATCTCAAGCCAGATCTATGTACTGTCGTCGGACAGCGTTGTCGTCCCCGTCGTCCGGTCGCTCGGTCTTGCCCGCGACAGAGAATTTGCCGGCCTGCCCAAAATGGGCGGCGCGCGGATTTCGGACTACATCGGCGATCTAAAGAAACTGATCGGATTGGGTCCGAATGCGGACGAAACGTCCGACCCCGAAGCCGTCATGGAGCGAAAGGCTACCGAGGCTCTCGTCAAGCGCCTGACCGTTACGCGCGAGGATATCGCCAACGTCATCAACGTCGCCGTGGAGTCGGAAGACAAGATCAAGGCCGCCAAAATCGCCAACGCACTTGCCGATACCTACATCTCGTCATCGATGGAGGCCAGGCTCAAGTCGACCAAGGTCGCAAGCCAGTGGCTTCAGGAGCGGCTGACCGAACTGAAGAGGCAGCTTGCCGACGCCGACCGGACGCTGGAAGACTTCAGGCTATCGAGCAATCTGAAGGCCGGCACCGGCGGACAGACCAACGAATTGCGCGCAAGCCTGAACACCCAACTGACCAACGCCCAGATCGCGACTGCCGAAGCCAAAAGCCGGCTCGACCGCATCCAGAACAAGAGCGGCGATGAAATAATGACCTTCGTGGAAACGGACGCGATGCTCAACCCGGCGCGATCCGGCATGATCAACTTTGCCATGACCAACAGCGACCTCGTGCGGCTTCGTGGCCAGTACCGGGACGTGACGGCAAAGGTCGCCGAGGTTTCGGCGCGCGTCGGCAACAAGCATGAGATTACCATCAAGCTCCGCCGACAGGCCGATGAATTGTTCGCCTCGATCAAGGCCGAGCAGCAACGAATCGCCGACGCTTATCTCAACGAGTACCAGATAGCCAAGGCACGGGAGGCCGAACTCACGGAGAGTGCGGCCAAGCTGTTCGGCGGTTCGGAAGCAAGCAGCGAACTGCGCGAACTGGAAAATTCGGCAGAGACCCTCCGCACTCTTTACAACAACACGCTTCAGAAATTCAAAGAGGTCAATACCATCGAGACCGAGAGCATTCCGGTCCAGAGCGCACGGGTTATCACACGGGCTGTTCCCGCACTCTCCAGGAATTCCAAGAAGCTCTATGCCGTGCTTGCGGGAAGCCTGACGCTCGGTCTTTTCCTGGGCATTGGAGCCGCCGTCGGCAAGGAATGGGTCGCTGACGTATTCCGGACGCCCGACGCGGTTGAGGAAGTCACCGGGAAGAAGTGCGTGGTCTTGCCGCTGGTCGACCGCAAGTCGACGCCGATCGAGGAGTATGTGCTCGATGCGCCCTACTCCCGTTTCACGGAGTCGCTGCGGAACATCAAGGCAATGATCGATATCAACAGGAGCGTACACGGCGTCAAGGTCATTGGGATCGTTTCATCGTCGCCGAACGAGGGAAAGACCACGGTCGGGGCAAATCTGGCTGCACTTATGACCGCAGCGTCAGGCGCCCGAACGCTGGTCATCGACAGCGATTTTCATGTCCGAGGGATGAGCGCAGCATTGGCACCCGATGCGAAAGAGGGATTGCTGGAAGCGTTGGAAAACCCCAGCCGGCTTTCCTGGCTTGTCTCCCGGCGGCAGCGTTCGGGACTTCACGTTCTGCCCTGCGTTTCGTCGGCGCGTATTCCGAATTCGGCGGACCTGCTGGGGTCACCGATGATGGGCCAACTGATGGCCGCCGCCCGTAAGTCCTACGACCACATCATCATCGAGATAGCGCCCGTCATGTCGGTCGTGGATATCAAGATGATCGAGCGTTTCGTCGATCAGTTCGTATTTGTCGTCGAGTCGGGCGAAACCAAGCGGACTGTCGTGCTCGACGCGCTTTCGGAAGTCGATATCATTCAGGACCGTCTCGCAGGTATCGTCCTCAACAAGGCGGACCCGGTCGCGATCCAGAAGATCGAGTCCTACAAGGGCATCAAGGCGGGCGCCTATTATCAGGGCTGAGCCCCGGCGCCACCGGCGCTAACGCGCGCCCTTCGGCGTGCGCGGTATCCCACCACCGGAATGCCGCGGTCCAGACCAGGTGGCCACGGCATAGCGCATCGGTTTCATTGAAATCGCGAACAATCGATCGAGCCAATTGCGCTCGTTCGAGAGCCCGTGCGCGACATGAAAACCGCCGACAGAACCCCTTTCCGCGGCGCACCATTAACTCCCCTTTAAGCATAAGCGTAATAATTTTCGGTCTGTAGCGTGGTGTTAACCCGGAGCCAAATTCTCGTGGCAAAGAGACTAAATTTTTGCGACGAGCAGGTGACTGGGGTCCTGAGTGGAATCCAGCTTCCTTGCCTGCCCCGGGATGCGCGCGGCCTGATCAAGATGCTCGCCCGCGCCGCGGTCCTTTCGGCCACAATCGCCCACAGCGGCTGCTCAACCCTTCCGACCTCGGGACCCTCCAGCGCTAATGTGCGCGCGGGGCAAATGGACCCCGCCAGCCTGCCGTACTCCTTGGTTAAGGTCACTCCGGAGGTCGGAAATATCCTGGATCGCAATTCGGTCAGAATAGGCCGGGCATTTGTCGACCGGCGCGGCCCCGTCGAAATTCGCTTCGGCATCGGCGATACGGTCAGCGTGACGGTGTTCGAGGCCGCTTCGGGTGGTCTGTTCATTCCGGCCGATGCCGGTGTCCGTCCGGGCAACTACGTCACCCTTCCTAACCAGCCAGTCGATACGCAGGGCAACATCATGGTTCCCTACGCCGGCGCCATCAAGGCGCAGGGTCGCACCGCGGTTCAAGTCCAGGCGGCAATCGTCAGCGCACTCAGGAGCCGCGCGCTGGAACCGCAGGCGGTGGTGGTGCTCGTCGACCAGCGGGCCTCCTCGATCAGCGTGCTGGGCGAAGTCGGTACGCCGTCCCGCTTCCCGGCAAGCGCGAGCGGCGAGCGCCTGCTCGATGCCATTGCCCGCGCCGGGGGTCCGAGGAATCAGGGTTACGACACCTTTGTGATGCTCGAACGCAACGGACGCCAGGCTACCGCGCCACTTGGGGCGTTGCTCGACGAGCCGGCGAACAATATCTATGTGCGGCCCCAGGATACGATCTACGTCTTCACGCAACCGCAGACGTTCGTCGCTTTCGGCGCGTCGGGACAGCAGGGACAGTACGGGTTTGGCGCATGGCGGCTTTCAATCGCCGAGGCGCTCGGAAAGACCGGTGGACTCAACGACAATCTCGCCGATCCGGCATCGGTGTTTCTGTATCGGGGCGAACGGCGCGAGGTCGCAGAACAACTCGGGATCGATTGCTCGCCGTACAGCGGGCCGATCATTCCGATCGTCTACAATCTCAATCTGCGCGATCCTGCGGGCTACTTCCTCGCAACCAAGTTCGAGATGCGAAACAAGGATGTCATCCTCACGTCGAACTCGGCTTCGGTTGAGTCAAGCAAGCTGTTGACGTATCTCCGATTGATCACTGCCACGGTCAACGATCCGCTGATGGCTGCCGTCAACGCCTATACTGTAAAAGGCCTTGCCACGGGTACGTCGACCGGTGCCATCATCAACACAACGTCCAGTCTGAAGTAGCCCGCGCATTCGGACCTTGCGATCATCATCCGCACTGCCTGGGCCTGGCACAGGAATGCTCACCCGCTGAAAAACGGGTGAGCCTGGTTAGCACTGAAACGATGCCCGCCTGAAGGCCGCTACAGCGGCTTGATCTGCACCTTGCGGAACTTGATCACGCCGGAGCCGTATTGAAGCGCGAACGGTCCGCCGGCATTGTGCTTGCTGTCCTGCACATCAACCGTCTTCTGCCCGTTCAGCACCACAACAAGTTGAGAGCCCTTGGCCGTGATCTCGTAAGTATTCCATTTGCCGCCCGCCTTCGGCATCGGATCGACCTTGGCGACGTCGACGATCGCGCCGGTGCCATAGGTCGGATCCGGCCGCTTGTCGAAGATGTTGACCTCGTAGCAGATCTTGGCATCGATCTTGTCCCTGACGTCGCAGCGGATGAAGATGCCGCTATTGGCGTCGTCATCGGCCCAGAACTCGGCCTTGATCTGGAAGTCCTTGTAGGACTCCTTGCTGACGAGATAGGACGGGTCCTTGCCGTCGAGCTTGTCCGCGACCAGTGCGCCGTCCTTCATCGCCCAATTGGCTTTGCCGACTTCGGTCCAATCGCCCATCTTGGTGCCGTCGAGCAGGGTGACCCAGCCGTCGCTCTGGCCGGAAGCCATGCTCGAAAATTGAATGGCTGCGGCGCCCACCAACAGGCCCGCGGCAAGTGTTGACCAACGCTTCATCAAGACAGTCCTCCCTCTTCGTTTTGGTTGGGCCGCAACCTATCACTGCAATGCGTGACGTAAATGCGTTTTTCATGCTGCAGTTGCGTAGTGAAATATGATTGTCGTATCTCGCGTGTCACGCATGCACGCACGCAGCTTGCCCGGTAGGAACGAGACCGGTTAGCATCGGCACAAGATGAGCGCTTGACAGCTCACGGCACGACAACAGGGAGCACACCATGAAGGCGACCCACCGGCTTTGGCGACACCTTGTTACACCGCTCGCTTTCGCCGCGATGCCGAGCGTCTGTTCCGCCGCGGAGCTCAATCCCGCCGCCGTGATCTACAAATTGCCGGACCAGATTCCGTGGGGGCCGGTCAACGCCGCAGGCGCACAAAGTGCCGTCGTTGTAGGGGATCCGACCAAGCCCGGCTTCTACATGGTCTATAATAAATGGACCAAAGGCAATCATTTCAGCCGGCCGCACTTCCATCCCAACGACCGTTACATTGTCGTGTTGCAGGGCACCTGGTGGGTGGGTTCAGGCCCGAAATTCGATCCCGCCAACACGACGCCGATGCCAGCCGGCAGTTTCGTCACGCACTTCGCCAAACAGGTCCATTGGGACGGCGCCAAGGATGAGGATGCGGTGCTCCTGATCATGGGCGAGGGTCCGGCGACTTCGACAGGGGCGGAAGAGAAATAACCCCGGTGCTGCGAATCTATTCCAGCAAAAATTTTCTCCAACGCAAGCCGGAAACGCCATGCGATCGATCATGACAGTCGCCGTTGCGGCCCAGTTCCTTCTTTGCCCGCTGCCGGCGCATGCGCAGGAGGCCTATCCGTCACGCACCGTACAGGTCGTGGTGCCTTATCCGGCGGGCGGCTCGACCGATCCGCTGGTTCGTATCATCTGCGATCGGCTGTCACGCAACCTCGGCCAGACCTTCGTCGTGCTCAACCAGCCGGGCGCCGGTGGCAACACCGGCACCGCCAGCGTGGTCCGCGGCGCCCATGATGGCTACACACTGGTGGCCAGCGCCGCCGCGATCGCCATCAATGCGACCTACTATCGTAACCCGCCGTTCGATCTGGAGAAGGACTTGGTCCCGCTGGCGGTGATCGCGCGTGTTCCCATGGTGTTCGTGGTGCAGCCTTCCGCGGGCCTGGGCTCGATCGCCGAGCTGGTCGACCGCGCCAAACAGAAGCCCGGCGGGATCGCCTATGGCACCAGCGGCAACGGCGTGCTCGACCACCTCATTGATGAAAAATTCAAGACCGATACCGGCACCGACATGCTGCGGGTGCCGCACAATGGCGTTCCCGCGACCTTCACCAGCCTGCTGCGCGGCGATATCAACTTCATGGTAGCGGCCAGCAACGCGGTGATGCCGTTTGTCGACGCGAAGACGGTGAAGCCATTGGCGGTGACGTCGGCGGCGCGCTCACCGCAATTGCCTGATGTGCCGACCATGGAAGAGCAAGGTTTCAAGAATTTCCGCATGTATGGCTGGGCGATGTTGTTCGCTCCGTCGGGCACGCCGCAACCGATCGTCGAGAAACTGCATGGCGAAATCGCCAAGGCATTGACCGATCCTGCGGTCAGGAAACTCCTGACCGATCAGGGCGCGGAGTCGCCGCCGCTCTCGCTGGCCCAACTGCGCGATTATGTTCGCGGCGAGAAAGAACTCTACGGCGCCATCGTTCGCGCCGGCGACATGAAAGCAGATTAACCCTCGCTTGCGCCGTTCGCACCTGCGGCGATCCGTTAGCAACATCCGACTGGACCCTACCATGCTGTTCCAATGCAAAGTCTGCGGCCCCGCAACCGATCACGGCAGTGCCGCGACCCGCGCCGGAAAAGCAAAACCTTGGCGCACCATCGACATCCATTGCCACTGCATGGTGCCAGAGGCGAATGCGATGGTGTTGAAAGCCACCGGCATTCCAGGCGGCGGCCACACGCCGAACGCCAATGCGCACGTCAACGATCTGACCAAGAGCATCCAGCCGCAACGCGGCAAGATCGATTTTCCGAAGCTGACCGATCTCGACACCCGTCTCGCCGACATGGACCGCGACGGCATCGACGTCCAGGTGGTCTCGCCCTATCCCGGCCACTTCGTCTATGCGGCGCCGCCGGAAGTGGCGCGCGACAGCTGCCATATGGTCAACGATCACATCGCCGGCCTGGTCGCCAAACATCCCGACCGGCTGATGGGCATGGGCACGGTGCCGCTGCAGGATCCCGGCATGGCCGTCGCCGAACTCGACCGCACCGTCAAGGAGCTCGGGTTCCGTGGCGTCGAACTCTGCACCAATGTCAGGGGTGTCGACCTCACCCGCGCGGGCCTCGAAAAATTCTTTGCACGCGTCGAGGAACTCGACGTGATGATCTTCCTGCACCCGTTCGGCACCAGCCTGGTCGGGCGCATGGAGGATCATTATTTCCCGAACACGGTCGGGCATCCACTGGATTCAGCGCTCTGCGTTGGGCAATTGGTCTTCGACGGCTATCTCGAACGTTTTCCCAAACTGAAGATCTGCATCGCCCATGGCGGCGGCTACATCCCCGGCTATTGGGGCCGCTTCGACCACGCCTGGGCGCATCGCGAGGATTGCCGCGTCACCATCAAGAAGAAGCCGTCGGAATATCTGAAGAAGCTCTACTTCGACACGGTGGTGTTCGACGAGCGCGAACTCAAGCACCTGATCGAAATCTGGGGTGCGGACCACATCATGCTCGGCACCGATTATCCGTTCGACATGGCCGAACCCGATCCGGTCGGCTTCCTCGGCCGGGTCAAGGGCGTCAGCGACAAGGACATGGCGCTGGTGGCCGGTGGCAATGCAGCGCGGCTGCTGGGATTGCCGGCAAAGGTCTAGCAGCGAGGGATCGCCGACGCGCGCCGTCGCAATGGCTGATCTCCGGCAGCGTCGAGGCTTGGGTGGCGGTATGGCTATTGAATAGCCAACGGTCCCGCATTGCAGTGGCCGCGGATACCGATATCATCGCCGGGACAAGGAATTATCGATGCATCCGGCTGCAAAGCAGCAATTTGAGCGCGTAGTCGTCGAATTTGCGCGATGGCGGTCGCTCACCGAGGCCGACCGGCCGCCCGCGCCGGCCTGGTGGTGGGGACCGGCGGTCGAGGTACGGGATGTTGCCCTGGAACTGCCGGCGCGCTGGAGCGCCCGGCTCGGCTTGCCCGACGGCGCGACTTACGCCGATGGCGCGGGCGTCCTGTTCCATTCACTGGCTGGCCAGGTCATTCAGCCGTGGCCCTATGATTTTTCGCGCAAGGTCAAATCCACGGATTCCGACGTACGCGACCTGCATGCGCAGCCGTCAGACGACAGCGCGTTTCAGCCTTGACGGCAAAGCCGATCTACCGGCATCGACGGCTTCGGGTTGCAGCGGCGGCGAAGCGAGCAGCGGCTCGGTCCGGAGCATATCCGCCATTTGCCGCGGAGGCAGCGGCTTGCTGAACAGGAAGCCCTGCATTTCGTCGCAGGCGTGATTGCGCAGGAATGTCTGCTGCTCCACGGTTTCGACGCCTTCGGCAATGACGGTCATGCCGAGCGCCTTGCCCATGCTGATGATCGCCTGCGCGATGGCCTGATCTTCGGAATCGTTCGGTAGATCGCGCACGAAGGAACGATCGATCTTGATGGTGTCGATCGGGAACTGCTTCATCAGCGACATCGACGAATAGCCGGTTCCGAAATCGTCGATCGCAAGGCGGATGCCGCGGCTTTGGATCGCGTCGAGCACCTTGATCGCCCGTGACACGTTGCGCATCACCATGCTTTCGGTGACTTCGAGCTGCAACAGCACCGGCGACATGCCGCTCGCCAGCAACGCCTCGTCGACATCGTGCAGCAGATTGGCATCGGCGAACTGTCGCGGCGACAGGTTGACTGCCATCGTCACCGGTCGCAAGCCGCGGCGTTGCCAGGCCATGTTCTGCGCGCAGGCTTCCTCGAGCACCCAGCGGCCGATCGGCACGATCAGCCCGGTCTCTTCCGCCAGCGGAATGAATTGTCCCGGCGACACCATGCCGAGTTCGGGATGGTTCCAGCGCAAGAGCGCCTCGACGCCGGTGATCTGTCCGCTCACCATATCGACCTTCGGCTGATAGTGCAGCGAAAACTGGTCGCGCTCCAGCGCGCGGCGAAGTGCGGATTCCAGCGTCAGCCGCTCGATCGACTGCGACTTGATCTCCTTGGTGAAGAAGCGGAAGCCGTTCTTGCCGTCCTCCTTGGCGAGATACATCGCCATGTCGGCATTCTTGGTCAGCATCTGCATGTCGGCGCCGTCGGACGGATACATCGCGATGCCGATCGAGGCCGTGGTGTGACACTCGTGCCCGCTGAGCTGCAAGGGCTGGCTCAACACCGACAACAGCTCAGCGGCGATGCGCTCGACCTCGTGACGTTCGGCGGCTTCTTCCAGGATCACGACGAATTCATCGCCGCCGAGCCGCGCCACGACATCGCTGGAGCGCAGCGCGTTGCGAAGCCTGCCGCCGATTTCCACCAGCAGCATGTCGCCGGCGTCATGGCCCAGTGAATCGTTGATGACCTTGAACCGGTCGAGATCGATGAACAGCACCGCGAACGATCGCTGATAGCGCGCCGCGGCGTCGATGGTCCGGCGCAGCAGCCCGTTGAACATCTCCCGGTTCGGCAAATTGGTCAGGCTGTCATGCGAGGCCAAATATTCGATCCGTTCATCGGCTTTGGTCTTTTCGTCGGCGCGGTCGAAATTCTCCAGCGCGAACGATACATTGTCGGTAAGCCGCCGCAGCAATTCGGAGAATTCCGGCGTGAACGTATCCTTCTCGATCGCAACGAATATCATGACGCCGACCACCTGCCCCCGCGCAAACAGCGGGAACGCCGCGCCAGCGCGTGTCCCATCCCTGCGGGCACGCGCATGGAAAGCCTGGCTGCGCGGGTCGGCAAGGTAATCGTTGATGATGCAGGGCTTGCCCGAGCGGATTGCCATGCCGCTGGACCCGCGCCCTTCCGGATGCGTCGCATTGACCGACACAAGCGCCTCGCGCGAACTGGCGGCCGTCGGTCCGGCGGCCGCGACGATGTCCAGATAGTCGCTGTCGGACCTGATCAGCCCGATGGAGGTGGCGGTGAACTTGCCGCCGTCCGCGGTAGCCTGGCACACCAGGTCGAACAGCTCGCTGCGCGAACCCGCCCGCACGATCGCTTCGTTGGTCGCGCTGAGCGCCGCCAGCATGCGCGTCAGGCGTTCCTTCTGCTCCTCGGTCTTGGTCTTCTCGTCGGCGCGCTCGAACGTCTCCAATGCAAACGACACGTTATCGGCGAGCCGCTGCAGCAGCTCGGCGAATTCTGGCGTGAACGCGTCCCGTTGCAGGGAGACGTAGAGCATGACGCCCACCACCCGCCCTCGCACGAAGAGCGGAAAGCCGGCGCCCGATCTGGAGCCTTCCTTGCGGGCCTTCTCGTGGAACGCCGCGGCTCGCGGGTCGGCAAGATAGTCGTTGAAGATACAGGCCTGGCCGGAGCGGAACGCGATCCCGCAGACGCCGCGCCCTTCCGGGTCCGCTTCATTGACCGACAGCGTAACCTCGCGCGCACTCTGCCCGGTCGGACCGGCGCCGGCTACGATGTCCATATCGTCGCTGCCGGGCTTCGCGAGCGCGATCGTGGTCGAGGTGAACCCGCCAGCGGTCGCCGCCGCCTCGCAAACCAGCTGATACAGTTCGTCGCGCGAGCCGGCCCGAACAATCGCCTCATTGGTCGCGCTGAGCGCGGCAAGCATGCGTGTCAGGCTGTCTTTCTGTTGCTCGGTCTTCGCCCTCTCGTCGGCGCGATCGAAACTTTCGAGCGCAAAGGAGACATTGTCGGCCAGCCGTTGCAGCAGTTCGGCAAACTCCGCGGTAAAAGTTTCTGTCTGGGAGGAAATGAAAAGCATCACGCCGACGATCCGCCCCTCGACCAGCAGCGGAAATGCGGCACCTGACCTGGCGCCGTCATTGTTGATGACCTGATCGAACGCATTGTTTCGCGGGCCTGCCAGGAAATCGTTGTTGATGCAGGCCTGCCGGGAACGGAATGCCGTCCCGCAGACCCCACGCCCTTCCGGAACAGTCGTGCTGATCGAGACCTTCAGGCGGCGGGCGTTATCCGCGGTCGGTCCGGCCGAGGCGACCATGTTGAAGGAGTGGCTATCGGGCCTGACGAGCAGGATGCTGGTCGAGTTGAAGCGGCCGCCCTGTGCCGCGGCCGTGCAAACCAGCTCGAACATTTCGGGACGCGACTTGGCGCGCATGATCGCTTCATTGGTTGCGCTGAGTGCCGCGAACATCCGCGTCAGGCGCTCTTTCTGTTCGTCGGCTTTCGCCTTTGCATTGGCACGCTCGAAATTTTCGAGTGCGAAGGAGACGTTTTCAGCGATCCGCGCCAGCAGCGCGATGATCTCCTCGTCCACCGCCCATGATTTGCCTACAAGGAACATCACGACGCCGACGCTTTGTCCGGCCTTGATCAGGGGCGCGGCGACGCAGGCCACGACGCCGGCCTCGATCCCGGCTTGCCGCCACGGACCGCGTTGCGTGATGTCGTGGTTGACGCTAGGCCGCTGGGTCCGGAATGCCTGACCGGCAACCCCCTTGCCGTAGTCATCGTCCGCATCGATCGAGAAGCGTGTCCGGGCAAGCAGATCGAGGCTCTCGCCAGTGCCAGCCGCCGGCTTCAACCAGATCGAGCCGGGCTCGGCCAGCAGGACGACCGTAGCGGCGGACTTGCCGCTATAGACGGCGGCGTCACACACGCGCTGATAGAGTTCCTGTTCGGTCTTGGCGCGAAGAATGGCTTCATTTGTCGCGCTGATGGCGCCGAACATTCGGTTCAGCCGCCGCATTGCCCGCTCGCCGTCCTTGCGCGAGGCTTCATGATCGAAATTATCGAGGGCGAATGAAAGGTTCGCCGACATCCGCTCCAGCAGCGCAACCATCGGGGTGTCGATCGATCCGACTTCGCGCCGGGTGACGAGGAACACGCCGACGCTACGGCCGTTGCAGGTCAGCGGCAGCCCCGCCGCTGCGCCGACCTGTCCGGCCGCGGCCCCCTGGCGCCAGGCCAGCGAATGCGCGTCATTGAGATAATCGTTGCTGATACACAGCTTCTGATCGCGAAAAGCCCGGCCGCAAACGCCCGAGCCTTCGGGGGTATCCGCCACGATCGAAATGTCGATGCCACGCAGCCTTGCGGTGTCTTCGCCGAAACCCGCCGCAAACCGAAGCAGATTGGTATCCGGCTCCAGCAGGAAGACAGCCGTCGCCAGGAAGTCTCCGCTGGAAAACGCGGCTTCGCAGACCTTTTCGTACAGCTCTTCCGGCGATTTTGCGTACAGAATCGCTTCGTTGGTCGCGTTCAACGCCGCAAATGTACGCGCGATACTGGTCTTCAAGGTTCTCGAGCTCCCCGCAGGCGATAGCAGCCTGCCCCGGGGATCTTATGCGCGGGAGACGCCTAAATGGACGTTATTGGCGACCGGAAGTTGCGATTCAGAGTAAATGCCCAACCAATTTCGCAGGACGCCCCTCCGAAGAACTACGGTTCCGTTCACGGTTTATCAGCCATGATGGCTGGGAGGCTTCCGATCGCCAATTCCGTCCGCGGGAAGTCGTTCAATTTTCGTCAGGTAAAATCCAAGCGGGGCAAGACCGCCTCACGGGCATGCCAGTGCGGATATTCTGCCCTTGCTCTCCAGCCACCGCTTTGAGACCATGCCGGCGACAACGAACAAGACCCGCTGTTTCCGCGCGGGCATGCCATGAGGAAACCCCATGCCGATCATCCAGGCCGACCGTCTCGCAAGGATCGGTGCGGCGCTGCTCAGGGCCGCCGGTGCATCGGATGAAGAAGCCAGTGCGGTGGCCGTCGGCTGCGTCAATGCTAATCTCGCCGGGCATGATTCCCACGGCATTATCGCGATCCCGACCTATATCGACCGCATCAAGGCCGGGCATATCGTACCGGGCGCGAAATGGACCATCGTACAGGAATCGCCGACCACGACCGTGATCGACGGCCATTGGGGTTTCGGGTTTCACGTCAACGCCAAGGCGATGGCGCTGACGATCGAGAAGGCGAAGACCGCCAACGTCGCGGCCTGCACGGTATTTCGCCAGAGCCATGTCGGGCGGCTCGCCGCCTATCCGTTGATGGCGATCGAGGCCGGCATGATCGGCATTGCGACCGCCGACTCCGGCCGCTCGCCCAAGATCGTGGCGCCCTATGGCGGCCGCGAGGCCCGGCTCGGCACCAACCCGATCTCGATCGCCGTTCCCTCCGATCTCGGCGCGCCGTTTTACCTTGATATGGCGACCTCGGCGGTCGCGGCCGGCAAGATCGCGCTCGCCGTATCGCGCAACGAGGAAATCCCGACCGGCTGGATCGTCGACAGCGAGGGCCGGCACACCACCGACCCCAGGGAATACAAGAAGGGCGGCGCGCTGCTGCCGCTCGGCGGCAGCGAAGGCTACAAGGGCAGCGGACTTGCCGCGATGGTCGAGGTGCTGTGCGGACTTCTGACCGGACTTGGTTTTGGCGTCGAGCCGACCGGCCGTCACAATGACGGATGCTTCATGGCGGTGTTCAACGTCGCCGCGTTCCGGCCGCTAAAGGATTTCAAGAAGGAAGTCGCCGAGTTCGCGCGCTATCTGAAAGAGACGCCGCGGTCCGAGGGTTCGACCGGCGTATTCTATCCGGGCGAGGTCGAATATATCCGCGAACAGCAGCGCAAGGTTTCCGGCATCGAAATCGAGGACGCGACCTGGGACAAATTGCGCGCGCTGGCCGGCGACTACGAGCTTGCAGCCGAACTCGATCTGAAATGAAGCCGAGCTTGGCCGACACGGGGAGAACGATATGACACGGCAAATGGCGATGGTCGGTTTCCTGCAGGCGCAGAACTGCACCAATCTGCCGAGTTCATGGCGGCACCCGGAATCGCGCGACGATTCGATGTCGGCCGACTATTACCAGGAGATCGCCCGGATCCTGGAGGCCGGCAAATTCCACATGGCGTTCTTCGACGATCGCCTCGCGATGCCCGACCGCTACGGCAGCGACCACGCCCACACCGTCGAATACGGCATCCGCTGCGTGAAGATGGATCCGATCGTGGTGCTGACCACGATGGGCATGGTCACCACGAAACTCGGATTGGCGTCGACCTGCTCCACCACCTATTACGAGCCGTTCGACGTCGCCCGCCGCTTCGCCACCCTCGACCTCATGACCAACGGCCGCGCCGCCTGGAACGTGGTCACGTCCGTCAACGACGGCGAGGCGCACAATATGGGCAAGGACGCGCACCTCGATCATGATCTGCGCTACGACCGCGCCGATGAATTCATGGAAGTCGTGCTCGGCCACTGGGATTCCTGGGAAGACGGTTCGCTGATCATCGACAAGAAGAGCGGCCG
>JBOHIT010000604.1:0-4368 GCA_050726155.1 Bradyrhizobium sp. | reverse complement strand
ACGTCGACGCCGATCCGCGACCGCGGCACGGTGGTGGGCGCCGTGATCGTGTTTCGCGACGTCAGCCACCGCCGCGAGGCCGATGAAAAACTGCACGCCGCACTCGCCGAAGTCGATCGCTTGCGCGAGCGGCTGGAGCTTGAAAACGCCTATCTGCAGGAAGAAATCCGGATCGAGACCAATCCGCGCGGCATCATCGGCCAGAGCGAAGCCATCCAGAAGACGCTGCGCCAGGTCAAACTCGTCGCGCCGACCACGGCGGCCGTGATGATCACGGGCGAATCCGGCACCGGCAAGGAACTGATCGCGCGCGCCATTCATGAGGCGAGCAACCGCCGCGACCGGCCCTTGATCCGCGTCAATTGCGCGGCGATCCCGCGCGAACTGTTCGAGAGCGAATTCTTCGGACATGTCAAAGGCGCCTTCACCGGCGCGGTACGCGACCGCATCGGTCGCTTCGAACTCGCCGATGGCGGCACGCTGTTTCTGGACGAGGTCGGCGAAATCCCGCTGGAGCTGCAAGGCAAACTGCTGCGCGTGCTGCAGGAAGGCAATTTCGAGCGCGTCGGCGAGGAGCGCACCCGCGCCGTCGATGTGCGCGTGATCGCCGCCACCAACCGCAACCTGAAGCAGGAAGTGCAGCGCGGCCGGTTTCGCGAGGATTTGTATTTCCGGCTCAACGTATTTCCGGTGGAATCCGTGCCGCTGCGCGACCGTCGCGAGGACATTCCGCTCTTGGCCCAGCACTTCCTGATGAGCGAGGGCAACGAACTGAAATCCGATCTGCGATTGTCGGAAGGCGATGCGCGGCGGCTGCAGCGTTACGACTGGCCCGGCAATGTCCGCGAACTGCAGAACGTCATCGAGCGCGCGGCGATCCTGTCGCAGAACGGACGGTTGCGGATCGATCTTCCGGATACGATCGGCGCGCACTCGCCGGCCGGCGCCAACCGACAGAAGAACGACGTGCGGCCGGCCGTGATGACGTCGGCGGAAATGCGCGACCAGGAACGCGCCAACATCTTGGCCGCGCTTGCGGCCTGCAACGGCAAGGTGTTCGGCGCAGGAGGTGCTGCCGCAATGCTCGACCTCAAGCCGACCACGCTGGCGTCGCGGATGAAGGCGCTCGGGATTGCACCTGCCCGTTCGCGGCTAGCGGATGCCTAGAGAATCATGAGATCGCGAGCCGCGAAGGAGATGCGCTCCCTCTCCCGCTTGCGGGGGAGGGCTGGGGTGGGGGTGTCTCCGCAATCAACACTCCCGATGTGGATAGAACCCCCACCCGCCGCGCTCTTCGAGCGCAGCGACCTAAGAGCGAGCTCCGCTCGTCTCGACCCCCGCAAGCGGGAGAGGTGCACTGAGTTCGCGGCCAGACCGTTGCATCAATCTAGGCCCACGGGCAGTGCCTACGACGATTTCCTGATCTTGAAGCCGGCGAGATAATCGTCGGGCTTCGCCGGGTCGAACGTCTTGCCCATCACCGAGAAGGACTTGTAGGCCGTCGTGGGCGGCGTCATTCCCATTTCCGCCATCACCTTGGCGGTGTCGGTGGCGAGATAGACCTGTTCGGCCACCGCCTTGTAGTCGACATCACCCTTGATCTGGCCCCAGCGCTTCATCTGGGTCAGCATCCACACCGCAAAGGACTGCCAGGGGAACGGATCGAAGTCGACGCGCTTGGCGTCGGTCTTCACCCCGCCGAGTCCGTCGGCGTAGGTGCCGGTCAGTACCTGTTCCAGCACCGTCACCGGCGCGTTGATGTAATTGGCCGGCGCGATCGCCTCCGCGATCTGCTTGCGGTTTTCTGCTTTCGACGCATACGCCGTTGCATCGACGATCGCCCGCGTCAGCGCCGCAAAACTGTTCGGCGACTGCGTGATGAACTCACGGCTTGCCGCAAAGGTGCAGCAGGGATGCCCGTCCCAGATTTCCTTGGACAGGATGTGCAGGAAGCCGACGCCGTCATAGATCGCGCGCTGGCAGATATTATCGGGCGCCAGGAAGCCATCGATATTGTCGGCGCGGAGGTTGGCGACCATTTCCGGCGGCGGCACCGAACGCAACTGCACGTCGGTATCGGGATCGAGGCCGTGCTCGGCGAGGTAATAGCGCAACAGATAATTGTGCATGGAATAGTCGAATGGAATGGCGAACTTCATGCCCTTCCAGTCCTTCGGATCGCGCTTGTCCTTGTGCTTCATGGCGAGCGTAATGCCCTGCCCGTTGATGTTCTCGATCGCCGGCACCGCGAACGGAACGGCGTTGGCGCCAAGTCCCAGCGTGATCGCGAGCGGCATCGGCGCCAGCATGTGGGCCGCGTCGTATTCCTTGTTGATGGTCTTGTCGCGGACCACAGCCCAGCCCGCGGTCTTCACCACCTCGACGTTGAGGCCGTATTTGGAATAGAAGCCCAGCGGTGCCGCCATGATGATCGGCGTCGCGCAGGTGATCGGAATGAAGCCGACCTTGAGATCCTTTTTCTCCGGCGCGCCTGAATTGCCGAACGCCTCGGTCGCGGCCTTGATCGGAAAGAATTGCGAGATCGCGGCCAGTGCGGTCGAGGCCCCGACCGATTTCAGAAAAGCGCGGCGCGCGGTGTCTTTTGGAAACATCGCGCGCACTACGGCGGAGGCGACGACACCCTCGTAGCGCTGCTGTTCGCTCTCGACGGGCTCGCAACGCAGAGCCAGCGCGGCATGCTCATGCTCGGCCGCAGAACGATGCTGGCCGCATGCGCAGCCGGCACGCGAGAGTTCGCGGTTCGCGTCGAAGGGATCATCGAAGGTGGACATGCCGCGCCCCATTGTCACACCGGTGCGGCGGAAGCCCTCCTCCGCCGCGTTCCGGCCAAATCATTCACGGCCCGGCCTGTTTTGACCGGGCCGTGAGAGCCATGCATGTCCTATGCCGCCTTGTCGGTGACACGCGCGGCAGTCGGCAGGCCTTCGTCGATCGGCAGCGACGGATCGCGCGACCACTCGTTCCAGGAGCCGAAATACATCCGGACATCCTTCACGCCGGCGTTCTTGAGCGCGAGGAAGGTGTTCGAGGCGCGCGCCCCCTTGAAGCAATAGAGATAGACCGGCGTATTCTCCGAAATGCCGACCGTGGCGCATTCGGCGAGAATTTCGTCTTTCGATTTGAAGCGCGGCCCTTCCGCCGTCGGCTTCATCATCCGGTACCATTCCAGCCAGACCGCACCGGGAATCCGTCCCTTGCGCGGGCAGAAATCCTTGCCGTAGGGCGAAGAGCTGTCGCCGATCCATTCATCGACATCGCGCACGTCGAGCAGTGCGATGCTCGGCTTGCCGAGTGCGGCCAGCATGGTCTTGGCGTCGATCAGGATGTCTCCCGCTTCGGGCACGATCGAGAACGACGCTTTCACCGGCGACGGCACGTCCGTCGTGGTCGGCAGACCCGCGGCGATCCAGGCGTCGTAACCGCCATGCAGCACCTTGATCTTGGGGTAGCCGAGCATCGTGAGCAGGTAGTAGCCGCGGCAGGACTGGCCGAAGCCGGAGTTCATCGACTGTTCGTAGATGACAGCAGTTTCCTTGCCGGAAAGCCCGGCGCCGCCGAAAGCGTCGGCGAATTTTGTCTTCAGTTCCTGCATGCCCTCCGGCGTCGAGGTCGCGAGATACGTGAAGATCTCATGGACATTGACGGCATTGGGCAGATGCCCTGCGCCATAGGCGTCGGGATTGCGGGTGTCGATGACGACACACGGCTCCTTCTTGAGGAATTCGGTGAGTTCGCCGGCAGTAATCAGCACGTCCGTCATGGCAGGCCTCTCCTGTTTTGGGTTGCAGTTCTTTGGGTTGCAGTCAGGGTCGAACCGAAAATCCTCTTCCGAACTCAGTCTCCGGCCAGCATCTTGCGAAGCTGCTTGGTGGCAGGGGTGACGATGGCGACGAAATAGGCCTCGCGCAGCCGGCGCTGGGCGCGATGACTCCTGAGGTAACCGCGCGCACCGCAGTGGAGCATGGCCGCATGCGCGGCCGCGACGCTGGCGTCGCCGAGCCGCAATCGAAGCGCGATGACGCGGCGCCAATAGCTGTCGTCGGCATTGTAGGGATCGGCGGCGAGCGCCATGGCCTCCTTCTCGAACTCGGCATGGAGTTCGCGGAACTGAACAGGCTGCTGCGGCAGATAGCGGTTAACGTGGCCGAGCGGCGCATGGACTTCGTCCATGATCTGGATGCAGTCCTTGATCAGGCCGAGCGCCATGCCGGTCTGCAGCAGGATGAACCCGGCGCGGATTTTCTTGACGAACGGCCCGGCGGTCGCAGCGAGGATCAATTCATCGGGCACGAACACGTCGCGGAACTGGACGCCGTAGGTGCCGGTACCGTCCATCGCGAGGAACGG
>JBOHIT010000603.1:0-2584 GCA_050726155.1 Bradyrhizobium sp. | reverse complement strand
CGTCGTCAGCTTGGCGATGACTTCGTCGAGCACGCCGCGCGCCAAGGTGAAACTGGCGTCGGCGTCGGACGCGCTGCTGCCTGCGACATAAGTCAGCGCGGAATTCTCCAGATTGAGCACGAAGCTTTCGTTGGTGTCGGTAAAACGCCAGTTCAGCACGATGCGCTTGCCCTCGGCCTTGGGGCCGTTGAGGCGCACGCCGAGCACGTCCCATAGCTGTTCGGTACGTAACGCAGCCAGCGTTTCGCGCGGCATCGGCGAGCGTGGCGGCACCTTCGGCATGCCGTTACGCAATTCCTGCGCGCCGAACAAATAGGCGTTGCGCCAGGTCGAGCTTTCCGAGGCGTAGCCGAGCTGCTCGAACGTATCCGCCAGCATCGCCCGCGCAGCCTGGTTGTCGGGATCGGCGAACACGAGATGGCTCACCGCCTGCGCCACGAAACGGAACTCACCCTTGGCGAAGTCCTTGGCCGCCCGCGCCAGGATCGCGTCCGCGCCGCCCATATACTCGACATATTTCTTGCCGGACTCGACCGGCGGCAACGGATCGAGATTGACCGGATTGGCGTCATACCAGCCGAGATATTTCTGGTAGATCGCCTTCACATTGTGCCGGATATGGCCGTAATAACCGCGGCCGTGCCAGGCGCCGTCGAGGCTTGCCGGCAGCTTGATCGCCTCCGCGATTTCGGTCGCGGTGAGGCCGTGGTTCATCAGGCGGATGGTCTGGTCGTGCGCGAATTTATAGAGATCGCGCTGCTGGCGGATCATGGTGTCGATGCGCTCATGGCCCCACACCGGCCAATGGTGCTGGCCGCACATCGCATCGGCCTTGCCGCCCCACATCTGCAGGGCTTCGCCGAGATATTTCGACCACGCCAGCGCATCGCGCACGTCGGCGCCGCGGAACGGCAGCAGATTGTGGAAATTATGCGTGCAGTTCTCCGCCAGATTGAGCAGCTTGTAGCGCGGGATGAAGAAATGCATTTCCGCCGGCGCTTCCGAGTTCGGCGCCATCTGGAATTCAAACTCGAGGCCGTCGATGGTGCGCTTGTCGCCGGTCGCGATGATCAGATCGGTCGGGCGCAGCAGCGCCACCGACCCCGCCGCCATCGACTTGCCCAAGCCGCAATCGACCTGCCCGCGGACGCCCTTGGCGAGCAGCGGCCCGAACTGATACTGCGCCCGCCGCAGCATCGCGGGACCGGCGATGATGTTTTCCGAGACCGCATGCTCCATGAAGAAATTCGGCGCGATGATCGGCACTTTGCCGCTGGCCAGCGTTTCATCGTCGAGCACGCCGCGCGCGCCACCCCAATGGTCGGTGTGGGTGTGGGTGAAGATGACCGCCGCCACCGGACGCTTGCCGCGGTGCTGGAAATACAATTCCATCGCGGCCCGCGCCCCCTCGATCGAGGTCAGAGTATCCACCACGATCACGCCATGATCGCCCTCGATCAGCGTCATGTTGGCGATGTCGAGGCCGCGCACCTGGTAGACACCAGGCACCACCTCGAACAGGCCATGGTGCATGTTGAGCCGCGACTGCCGCCACAGGCTCGGATCGACAGTGGCGGGTGCCTCTTCGGCCGAGAGGAAGCCGTAAGGCTCCAGGCTCCAGACCACCCTGCCCTGCGGCGTCGCCACCTTCGCGTTCTCGATGGTGCCGAGGAAACCGCGCGCCGCGTCGTCGAAATCGCGGGTATCCGAAAACGGCAGCGCCTTCAGCGTCGCCGCATGCTGCGCAATGACCGGCGCCGAAGCCTGTTTGGGAGTCTCTCTGGGCGTCTCTGCTTGGGTCATACTCGTTCACTCCCTGACGTCTTGAAAGTTTTTGAAGTCGCGACGCGATGCCACCTCAGCCAAACCGCAGCCCTTCAAATTCGCCGCTGCGGCGCCATTCGTCTATATACTTGAAGTAGGCCATCGCGCCGGAGGGATGGCCGACATTCAGCTTGGCCGCCGGACCGGGCTCGTGCCCCTCGTTGTTGTAGTAGCCGGGCGTGCAATCAGGCCCGCCGATCATGCGGCCGACGCCGGTCAGCAGCAGCTCGACCCATTTGTCCTCGGCTTCCTTCGTCACTTCGATTTGACTGAAGCCATTATCCCTCGCGTGCTTGACCATGAGCGCGATGGTCTTGGCAGACTCGGTCAGATTATGCGGTACGTTGGAGATCAAATTGGCGCCCTGCGTCGGCTGCACGAAAAAGGCATTCGGAAAACCGTGGACGTGGATGCCGTGCTTGCTGCGCATTCCTTCGGCCCAATGCCCCGACAGTTTGACGCCGCCTCGCCCTGACATGTCAAAACCGGACCGACGCTTGTATTCGGTGCCAACCTCAAATCCCGACGCGTAGATCAGGCAGTCGAGTGGATACTCCTTGCCCGCGACCACGACGCCCTTCTCGGTGATAGCATCGACGCCCTTGCCGTCGGTGTCGATCAGATGCGCGCCCGGCGTGTTGAACGCCTGCAGATAGGAATCGTGGAAGCAAGGCCGCTTGCAGAGCTGGCCGTACCAGGCCTTGAGCTTGTCGGCCGTCTTGCGATCGCCGACGATGGACTCGACCCGGTTGCGGATTTC
>JBOHIT010000602.1:0-23398 GCA_050726155.1 Bradyrhizobium sp. | reverse complement strand
AGTGGCGGGGCCGTGACCCCGCCACTTCACACCTGCCCGGCTTTTATCGGAACAGGCGAAGCACCGTTTGATCGGACTGCGATGCCATGGAGAGTGCCGTCGATGAAAGCGACTGACGGGTTTGAAGTGCCAGCAGGTTGGCACCTTCCTGGTTGGTGTCCGCTGCGGTCAGGCTGTCCGACGCAGCGTTCAGCGCGCTGATCAGCGACTTCGTGAAATCCTGTCGCGTGGTCACGATATCGGTGTTGGAGGCGAAGAGGTTGGCCTGCGATCGTAGCGTGTTCAAACTGTTGGTCAGGTTGGTGAGCGCGTCATTGACGTCCTTGTCGGTCTGAAACGTGTTCGCCGAAGCGACGATGCCCAGACCGGCCGACGTATCGGTCACACCGGCCACAGCCAGCGAACTCGTCGATTTTTCATTGAAGGTGACCCTGAGGCTGCCACCATTGAGAAGGTTGGTGCCGTTAAATGTTGCGTCGGTTGCGAGCTGATCGATCTGTGAGCGGATCGAGTCGTACTGACTGGCGAAGGCGGAGCGTGTGGTATTGAGCGTCCCCGCAGCGGTCACGCCAGCCGTCAGGCCGAACTGCCCGAGTTCCGCCGCGGTAGCGGTTCCACCCACGGTGATCGAGTTTGTGTTGGTTGCTTCGAGTTGCAACTTGCCATCGACCGTCAGCGACGCCTTGACCTTGAGGCCCGCGGTATTGTTGATGCCGTCGAGTACCTGTTGGCCGGTCAGCGCACCCGCCGACGTGATCGTCGCGGTGGTGGTGCCGTCCGATACGGTGAAGGTCTTGGTGGCGGCAACGGCGAAGGAACTGGTGCCGGTGAGGCCCGCGACGCTTCCCGTGGTCCGGGCCGTCGTTCCGCCGCTCGCCAGCGCGTTGCGGGCGGTCGACTGGGCAGTCGCCACCAGGCTGGTGAGCGCCGAGATACTGTCGTTGGTCGATTTCAGAACCTTGCTCGCGGCGACCACACCATCGAAGACGTTGCTGAGATCGGCGGCGCGGTTGCTCAGCGCCGACGCGGCGAAGAACACCGTCGCGTTGTCATTCGCCGAGTTGACCTTCTTGCCGGTGGCGAGACGATTTTGTGTGGTCGTGAGCAGATCGTTGGTCTGCTGAAGCGAATAGAGACTGGATTGGACGGCACTCGAAAGAAGAATGGCAGACATGGTAATCACCCCTGTTGTACTTGGTTTCCCCAGTAATGCTCGTGTCGAGCGGGTGATGATTGATCCTCGAAGCAATAACGAGTTCAGAATCGATATCGTTAATCGGCCGGGTAAGAGGCTTCTTGCTTTGACTCAACGAGATCATCGGTAATGCTGATCTTCGGTGTCGCGAAAATCGTGACACGCGTTACTTGTTTTGTCGACGCTGTTGTCGTGAATAAAACAAGCTTGGCCGCCTTCGGCTAAATGACTAATTCCTGTCAATTGACGCGCCTGTCGACAATTGCTGCCCGCGGAGAGTGCCATGATTGGTCCCGATGACGCCGTAACGCCGCAAGCCATCGCGCGATGCGAGAAGATCATCCGGCCCTATATCAGGCGCACCCCCGTCATCGCGACCGATGGCAGCGAGTTTGGGCTGGCGGCCGGCGCCCTCACGCTCAAGCTCGAACTGCTGCAGCACTCGGGCTCGTTCAAGGCCCGGGGCGCCTTCACCAATCTGTTGACCCGCGATATCCCCAAAGCCGGCGTCGTCGCGGCATCCGGCGGCAATCATGGCGCCGCCGTCGCTTACGCCGCGATGCGGCTGGGCAAGCCGGCCAAGATCTTCGTCCCCAGCGTTTCGTCTCCGGCCAAGATCGCGCGCATCCGCGACTACGGCGCGGATCTCACGATCGAGGGCGATCGCTATGCGGATGCGCTCGCCGCAAGCGAAGCCTGGGCGCTGCGGACCGGCGCGCTGCCGGTCCACGCGTTCGACCAGAACGAGACCATCATGGGCCAGGGAACGATCGGGCTGGAGCTCGACGAACAGGCTCCGGACGTCGACACGGTTCTCGCTGCGGTTGGCGGCGGCGGGCTGATCGCGGGGATTGCAGCCTGGTACGCCGGCCGCATCAAGGTCATCGGCGTCGAACCGTTTGCGTCGCCGACGCTGACCCGGGCTTTGGAGGCCGGACATCCCGTCGATGCGGAGGCCGGCGGACTGGCGGCGGATTCGCTGGCGCCGCGGCGCGTCGGCGAACGGGTATTCCCGATCGCCCGGAAATACGCGCCACGAACCGTGCTGGTGACCGACGAGGCGATCGCCGAGGCGCAAAAGACGCTGTGGCGTGCCTTACGCATCGTCGCGGAGCCGGGAGGTGCGGCCGCCTTCTCGGCGATCCTGTCCGGCGCCTATCGGCCGGAAGCCGGCGAACGCGTGGCCATTGTCATCAGCGGCGGCAACACCGCGGCGGTGAATTTCGACACGCGCTGAGCGCATGGACTGCGGGCATCGGTCGCTTCTCGGCAGGCCTGGCCCGGCACAATTTTTGCTCGAATCCAGTCTGCCTGAATGCATCCGGACCGGATCGCCCATTTATCAGGCAATTGGATTGGCCGATTATGCGCTGTCTTGTTGTCGCCGATTTGCATTATTCATTGCCGCAGTTCGACTGGCTGTTGAGCGCCGCGCCGCAGTTCGATCTCGTCATCTTTGCCGGCGACGCGCTCGACATCGGCTCGATCGTCGATTTCCGCGCCCAGATCGTCGTGGTGAAGAAATATCTCTCGCTGTTGTCCGGCCTCACCCGCGTCATCCTGTGCTCGGGCAATCACGACCTCGACGAACGCAGCGCCGAGGGCGAAAAAATCTCGCGCTGGATCGGCGAAGTCCGCGAACTCGGCATCGCCTGTGATGGCGACAGCCTCCTGATCGGCGACACGCTCTTTACCGTCTGTCCGTGGTGGGATGGACCCATGGTCAAGCAGCGCCTCGAAGCCCAGTTGCAGGAGGCGTCAGCACAGCGGCCGGCGCACTGGATCTGGGTGCATCACGCGCCGCCGGCGAATTCACCGACCAGCTGGGGCGGCAAGCGGTTCTTCGGCGACGTCGAACTGGTGCAGTGGGTCGGGCGTTACCAGCCGTCGATGGTGATTTCGGGCCATGTGCACCAGTCGCCCTTCATCGCCGATGGGTCGTGGTTCGATCGGTTGGGTGACACCTGGGTGTTCAACACCGGCCTGCAGCCCGGCCGCCCGCCGGTCTACATCGTGCTCGATCTCGATGAGGCGAAGGCGTTCTGGCTGGCCGCCGAGGCTGCGCAATCGATCGACCTGAAGGCGCCGCTGACGCGGCCGGCGGCGACGATCCAGACCGCGCCGCCCTGGCTCACGTCCTTGGATCAGATTGCCGATCCGAACCTGGCGAAACCTGTGTCGGCGGGAGGTTGATCATGCTTTGCAGGATGTCGCCGACCATCGCGAGATGGTTGCCGTGGCCGCCATATTGTCGCTTGAGGTCGACAAGATAGGTGGTGGCGACGTTGAGCCGTTGCGCCAGCATCCGCGCGATCATCAGCGACACCACCGGCTGCTGGCGCAAGAACGACGCCGCATCGTCGATCTCGTAGATCACCGCTTCCTGCGCCGCGCGCACGGTCGCGGTATGCGGCGTGTCGAGCAGGACCGACATTTCACCGACGACGGCACCCGGCTCGGTCATGGTGGCAACGACGGTGTCGCCCTTGACGACCTCAAGTCGTCCCTCGATCAGCAAGAAGAGGTGACCGGTCCGGCCGCCCTCTTGGAGAACTTCGGTGCCGGCGGCGATGTTCCGCCTGACACCGCCAACGCAATAATCAAGAATGTCGCGCATCGACCCACCTCTCCATGGAGCAAGACTAGGCACGGAGTATGCCAAGGTCGACGGGATAGCGCACGACTTCTGCTCAAATTATCGGCAGCGCGCCGCGTCAGCTGGGCTCAGGCCGGCGCGGAATATGTCGCCGGCAGGAAATCGCCGATCGCATCCAGAAACAGCCGGGGCGACTGCAGTTGCGGGACATGGGCGCAGCCCGGAATGATCTTGAGATGCGCCTGCGGCAATCCCGCCACCAATTCGTGCGACATCGGCGGCGGCGTCGCCTCGTCATATTCGCCGACCAGCACCAGCACCGGCACGTTCACCTTCGCTAGCTCGGGGTGCAGATCGAGGGCAGCCAGCGCATCGCAGGCGGCGCGAAACACATCCGGATCGGTGTTGAGGAACGCCTCGCGACGATCCGCCATCAACTCCGGATGGGCGGCCTGAAAATCCGGCGCAAACAGTCGCCGCATCGCTACATCGGTGATAGCGCCAAGCCCCTTGGCTTTGGAGGCGGCCGCCATGTTGCGGAAGGCTTCGCGCCCTGGCTCGGAGAAGGCCGCACCGCAATCGGCAAGCACATACTTGCCGGCAACATCGGGATGGCGGATCGCCATTTGTAGCGCGACGAACCCGCCATAGCCGTTGCCAAGCACGATCGCCTGTTCGCCTCGCGCTGCGTCCTTCACCATGTCAGCCATCCGGTCGGCGACAGCATCAAGGCCCCCGGTCACGGCTCGCGAGCGGCCAAAGCCCGGCAATTCCGGAACGATCACGCGAAACGAACTTGTCAGCTCCGGCACAATGGCATCGAAACTGGCGCGGTCCGACAGCAGCGAGTGGAACAGGAACAAGGGCGGGCCCTCGCCCACCTGCGCGGCGTTGACGGTGCCTCCGGCGAAAAGTCGATCCATTCCGTCCCTCTTTCTCAATCGCGCGACAGCCCGGATTGGCGTGCATCCGCACGCGGATTGATAGATCAAAACTCGGAGAATTCAAGCCTTTAGGTCTTGACGTGATATTTCACGAATGCGATTTATGGATCGGTTCGGGAAGGAATTTCGATGCTACTCCGCGAAAACGTCTACGAAAGCCTGCGTTCTGATATCCTGACATGCCACTTCGCCCCCGGTGATGATATGCGTGAGCAGGATCTCGCCGAGCGCTATGCCGTGAGCCGCCAGCCGGTGCGCGAGGCACTGCTCCGGCTCGAGCGCGAGCATCTCGTCACCGTGCAGCCGCGCCAGGGCTACCGGGTCAATCCGATCTCGCTGGCTGATGCCCGCGACCTGCTGCGGTTTCGCCTCGCGCTGGAACCGGCCTGCGTCGCCGAAGCGATCGAGAACGCCAGCGACGAGGTCCTCACATCGCTCAACGAATTCCGCCGCTTCGCCGGCAACCACGAAGATTTCATCGCCTATAACCGCGCCTTCCATTCCGCGCTGGCGCACGCCTCCGGCAACCGCCGCATGGCGGCCGCGCTGTGCGACCTGATCGGACAGGCCGATCGGCTGGTGCGGGTCAGCGTCGCCAACGTGAAAGGCCACGATCCGAAGCAGCTTGTCGCCGAGCATGTATCTCTGATCGAGGCGATGCAGGGGCGCGACGGCCGCGCCGCGGCCCGCATCATCAAGGCGCACATCGCGCAAACCGAAAAACGCGTGCTGCCGGCGCTCCGGCGCAACGCGGTCATCGTCGACGGGAGAGAGCCATGAACATCTCTTCAAAGCCCATCGACGTCGAAATCCACGGCAATTTCGTCGACGGCCGCGAGATCGAGGCCGGCGACGGCGCGTTGCTCGATGTCCGCAATCCCGCAACCGGCGACGTGATCGCGCGGATTCCGAATTCGACGCAAGCCGATATCGACCGCGCCATGAAAAGCGCGCGCGCCGCTTTCGAAGGCAAGGCATGGGGCGGCATGGATATCCGTGCGCGGGCGCGGCTGGTCAATCGGCTCGCCGACGCCTTCGAGGCCAATCTCGATACGCTGTACCGGCTGGAGACGCTGAACAACGGGCGCCCGGTCAACGAAACCCGCGCGCAGCTGTCGCGGCTGCCGGACTTTTTCCGTTACTTCGCCGGGGTAGCGCTGTCGCGGCGCGATTCCGTCATCCCGGTCGAGGGCTCCTACCTCAACTACACGCTGCGCACGCCGATCGGCATCGTCGCCAATTGCACCCCGTTCAACCACCCGCTGATGATCCTGTGCAAATCGCTCGCCGCGGTCCTCGCGAGCGGCTGCGTCACCGTCGTGAAACCGTCGGAATACACGCCGCTGACGACGCTGAAGCTGGCGCAGATCTTCACCGAAGCCGGCCTGCCGCCGGGCGTCTTCAACATCGTGCTCGGCCTCGGCCAGAGCGCCGGAAAGATGCTGGCCGAACATGGCGACATCAACAAGCTGGTGCTGACCGGCGGCACCGAAGCCGGCCGCATCGCTGGCTCGGCGGCGGCAAAAGTCTTCGCGCACCAGACCATGGAGCTCGGCGGCAAGACGCCGGTGATGGTATTCGACGATTTCGACATCGATCGCGCGGTCAATTATGCCGCGTTCGGCGCCTTTATCGGCGCCGGCCAGACCTGCGTCTGCGCCTCCCGCCATATCGTGCAGGCCTCGATCTATGACGAGTTCGTCGAAAAGCTGAAAGCAAAGACAGAAACCATCCGCATCGGCGACCCCTTCGATCCCAACACGCAACTCGGGCCGGTGATCTCGGCGCGGCAGCGCGACCGCGTGCTGTCCTATTCGCGGTTCGGCCGCGAAGACGGTGCGCGCCTCGTCACCGGCGGCGTCGCCGCCAAGGTGCCGGGTCATGACAATGGTTACTTCGTCGAACCGACAGTGTTCGCGGACGTCAAGTCCGACATGCGCATTTTCCAGGAAGAGGTGTTCGGCCCCTTCACCTCGGTGACGCCGTTCAAGGACGAGGCCGACGCGCTGCGGCTCGCCAATGATTCACCGTTCGGACTGGCGGCCGCGATCCGCACCCGCGATGTCGGCCGCGCCCATCGCGTGGCGGCAGCAGTCAAGGCCGGCATCGTCTGGGTCAACGACCACCACCGGCTCGACCCGGCATCGCCCTGGGGCGGCGTCGATGATTCCGGCATCGGGCGCGAATGCGGCACCGAAAGCTTTGACGACCATTTCAACACCAAGAACGTGATGGTCGCGACCCACGACCAGCCGTTCGACTGGTACCGCGACACGGCCAACCAACGACGATTGAACTGATGAACTGAACAAGTAACGGCCAAGCCGCGTCCAGAGAAGACCGGCGCCGCGTATCAAAGGGGGAACTTCACATGGCTCATGCAGTAAATGCCGGCGCACGTCTCGACCGGCTCCCGATCTCATCGTTTCACTACCGGATATTCTCCCTGGTCGGCGCCGGGATGTTCTTCGACGGCTACGATCTCTATATCGCCGGCGGCGTGCTGGCGTCGGCGGTGCAGACCAAATTCTCGACCGTTCCGCAAAACCTGCAATTCATTTCGCTGACCTTTGTCGGCATGACGCTGGGCGCGTTGATCACCGGATTTGTCGGCGACAAGATGGGGCGGCGCTTCACCTATCAGATCAATCTTTTGATCTTCGGGCTGGCGTCGCTGGCGGCGGCGTTCGCGCAGGACATGAATCAGCTGATTGCCTGCCGTTTCGTGCAGGGCCTCGGTCTCGGCGCCGAAATCGTGGTCGGCTATTCGACGCTGACCGAATTCGTTCCGCCGAAGACGCGCGGTCGCTGGCTGTCGATGATGGCATTCATCGTGGTGGCTGGGTTTCCGGTCACCGCGTTGCTCGGCTATCTGATCATCCCGGCCTTCGGCTGGCGGCCGATGTTCATCATCGCCGGCGTCGGCTCGCTGGTCGTCTGGTATCTGCGCAAGAACCTTCCGGAATCGCCGCGCTGGCTCGAATCGCAGGGCCGCACCGAGGAAGCCGAAGCTCTGATGCAGGCAATCGAAAAGGAATCCGCCGCCGGCGGCACGTTGCCGCCGGTGGTGATACCGGCGCCGGTCGCCCAGGTCGCCGCCTCCGACATGTTGAAACCGCCGATCCTGCAACGCATGATCGTGGGCTCCTGGACACTGATCACGATCAATACGCTGATCTTCGGCTTCGTGATCTTCCTGCCGCAGTTCTTCCTGCGCCAGGGGCTGACCATCGCCAATTCCCTTGCCTATACGCTGGTGTTGTCGGCCGCCTCCCTGGTCGGGTGCGCGCTCGGCGCCTATCTCTCCGACGCGATCGGACGGCGCTGGAGCATCATCGGCGCGTCTGTCGTCACCATCGTCACCGGTTACATCTATGCCCGCTTCAATGCCTCGTCCGACCCTGAGGTCGTGTTGAGCGTCGGATTCGTGCTGATCGTCGCGATCTATGTGCAGACCGCGCTGCTGTTCGGCGTCTATACGACGGAGTTGTTCCCGACCGAGATCAGGTTGCGCGCCAACGGCATCTGCAACACGCTCGGACGCGGCGCCACCGTGGTCTCACCCTTCGTCGTCGGCGCCCTGATGGCATCCTATCAATTGCCGGGCGTGGTCTGGCTCATGATCGGCCTCGTGGTCGTACAGATCGTGGTGGTGTGGGTATGGGGCGTCGAGCCGCGCAACCGGGGACTGGAGGACGTCGCCACCGCGAAGGCCTGACGGGAACGGGGCTGAGGGTATCGACTTAGTGAGGCGACGGGGTTGGCGTCCGTGCTACAAGCGCGGACACCAAGCCGGCCCCAAGAGCAGGTGCGCATGAAAAAAACGTCGCCGCGGATGATCGGGAGCATCCTCGCCCTTGCCGCAATCGCCGGAGCGATTGCGGTCGCCGTTATCGCGTGGCGGCCGGCGATCGCGGCCATCGAGCCGCCTGCGCCGCAATCCTTTGACAGCGCGCTGGTCAAGCGCGGCCGCGACCTTGCGGCGATCGGCAATTGCAACGACTGCCACACCGCGCGCGGGGCAAAGGATTTCGCCGGCGGGCTGGCGGTGCCGACGCCGTTCGGCACCATCTATTCCTCAAATATCACCCCGGACGCCGAGACCGGGATCGGCCGCTGGTCGGAGGCCGCGTTCCGCCGCGCCATGCAATCGGGCGTCGACCGCGAAGGCCGGCACCTCTATCCGACCTTTCCGTATGATCATTTCACCAATGTTTCCGACGACGACAACCGCGCGCTCTACGCGTTCCTGATGACGCGGCAGCCGGTTCGCGTCCAGGCCAACGAAAACCAGTTGGCGTTTCCGTTCAACCAGCGCGTCGTGGTCGCGGGCTGGAAGCTGCTGTTCCTGCGCCACGGCACCTATCAGCCGGACGCCGCTAAAACCGCGGAATGGAATCGCGGCGCTTACCTCGTCGAGGGACTGGCCCATTGCGGCGCCTGCCACACGCCGCGCAACGTGCTGGGTGCGGAACGCACGCGCGCGACGTTCGCCGGCGGCGACGTCGACAACTGGCACGCCTACGCCATCAACGGCCAGTCACCCGCGCCGGTGCCGTGGGATGAAGCCGCGCTGTTTTCTTATCTGCGCCATGGCTGGCATCCGGACCATGGCGTCGCGCGTGGCCCGATGGCAGAGGTGGTCAGCAATCTGTCAGAGGTGCCCGAAAGCGACGTTCGCGCCATCGCGACTTATATGGCCAGCGTGTTCGGCGCGCCGACGCCGGATGCCAAACGCCGCGGCGACGAAGTGCTGGCGCAGGCCAACTCGCGGCAAGCGCCGCAAGCGTCCAGCACCGGCGGCGCGGCGCTCTATGCCGCGGCTTGCACAACCTGCCATGGCGGCGACCGGGCACTGCCCTATGGCGGCATCAATCTTTCGCTGAGCAGCGCGATCAGCGGTCCCGACGCCCGCAACGCCGCCAACATCGTACTGTCAGGCATCCGGCCCACGGCAGGCGAGCGCAGCCCGATCATGCCCGGCTTCGCCGACAGCATGAGCGACGGGCAGATCACCGCATTGCTGGACCATCTGCGCTCGCGCTTTAGCAGCCAGCCGTCATGGACCAACACCGCCGACATCGTACGCGACGCGCGACGAACCCAGACCGTGTTTCTGACGCAGCCTTCGCCCGCTGACGCAACCAAGCGAGACAAGCCATGATGACATTGAAGGTCAATGGTCGGGATCACCAGGTCGACGCCGACCCCGATACGCCGCTGCTCTACGTGCTGCGCGACGACCTCAAGCTCAATGCCGCCAAATTCGGCTGCGGCCTCGGGCAGTGCGGTGCCTGCACGGTCATCGTCGACGGCAAGGCGGTGCTGTCCTGCGTGACGCCGATACTTTTGCTGGAAGGCAAGAAGGTCACCACGCTGGAAGGTCTCGGGACCATCGAGACGCCGGCGCCGATCCAGCGCGCCTTCATCGAGGAGCAGGCGGCGCAATGCGGCTATTGCATCGCCGGCATGATGATGCGGGCGCAGGCGCTGCTGCAGCGGAATTCCAAACCGACCGACGCGCAGATCAGGGCCGAGCTCGAACTCAATCTGTGCCGCTGCGGCACCCATATGCGGATCCTGCGCGCCGTGCATCGCGCCAGCCAGTTGATGCAGACGGCCGACGCTTCGCCGGCCCAAAGGAGGACACCATGAACGCCTCCGTTCACCCAAGCCGCCGCGGCCTGCTCGCAGGCGGTGGCGCACTGATCGTCAGCTTCTCGCTTGGCGCCGCCTTCGCGCAGGACCAAGCAGCACCAGTCGCAACACCGCCGCCGCCACCTCCGCCCGGCAGCCTGAAGGGCACGCCGTTCCTCGATTCCTGGATTCGCATCGATGCCGACGGCGGCATCACGGTCTTCACCGGCAAGGCCGAACTCGGCCAGGGTTTCCGGACCGCCTGCCAGCAGATCGCCGCCGAGGAGCTCGATGTTTCCTTCGCTTCGCTGAAACTGATCACGGCTGATACCAGCCGTACCGCCAATGAAGGCTACACTTCCGGCAGCAATTCGATGAAGGACAGCGGCACCGCGGTCCAGCATGCCGCAGCGCAAGTGCGTGCCCTGCTGATCGCGGAAGCGGCGCGGCGGCTCGAACTGCCCGCCGAAACGCTGAAGACAAAAGACGGCGCCGTGATTGCGCCGGACGGCCGGCGGCTCGGCTACGGCGAACTGGTGGCCGGAGACATGCTGCATGTGCAGGCCGAAGCCAAGTCGAAGCTGAAGGATCCGGCGACCTATCAAGTAGTCGGCCAGCCAATACAGCGCGTGGATATTCCGGCGAAGGTCACCGGCGGTGCCGCCTATGTCCAGGACATGCGGCTATCAGGCATGGTGCATGCGCGGGTGGTGCGGCCGCCGGGCTATGGCGCGGAATTGATCGCGCTCGACACCGCCGCGGTCGAGAAGATGCCCGGCGTCGTCAGAATCGTGCGTGACGGCAATTTCCTCGCCGTGGTCGCGGCGAAGGAATACCAGGCGGTCAAGGTGATGCAGGCGCTGTCTTCCGCCGCCAAATGGAAGGAGACCGCGCGGCTTCCGAAGCAGGACAATTTGCCTGAAATGCTGACTGGCTCGCCGTCTCGCGACGAGACCATCTACCAGCAGAGCAATCCGTCGGCGACCGGCGCACGCACGATCGAGGCGACTTATACCCGGCCCTATCAGGCCCACGGATCGATCGGGCCGTCCTGCGCCGTGGCGCAATCGGTCAACGGCGCCATGACGGTCTGGACCCACACGCAAGGCGTCTATCCCGATCGGCAGGCAATCGCCGAGATGTTGCGGGTGCCGCCGGCCAGTGTGCGACTGATCCATGTCGAGGGATCCGGATGCTACGGTCATAACGGCGCCGACGACGCCGCGGCCGACGCGGCGCTGATCGCGCGCGCATTGCCGGGAGTGCCGGTTCGCGTGCAGTGGATGCGCGAGCAGGAGCACGCCTGGGAGCCGTTCGGCCCGGCGATGGTGACCAAGCTGAGAGCGTCGCTCGACGGCAACGGCAAGATCGCCGACTGGAGTTTCGACGTCTGGAGCAACACCCATTCGATGCGGCCGGGTGGTGCGGGATCGATGCTGGCGGCCCAGCACATGGCACAGCCATTCGCGCTGCCGGCGCCGCGCCCGCTTCCGCTGCCGGAGGGCGGCGGCGACCGCAACGCCATTCCGATCTACAAGTTCCCCAACGCCAGGGTGGTGCATCACTTCATCCCTGCGATGCCGCTGCGGATTTCGGCGATGCGCGGGCTCGGCGCCTATCACAACGTGTTTTCGATCGAGAGTTTCATGGACGAACTCGCGATCACAGCCGGCGCCGATCCCGTTGAGTTTCGTCTGAAGCATCTCGACGATTCGCGCGGGCGCGAGACGATCGAAAAGGCGGCGCAGGGGTTCGGATGGCAGAAGGGCCAGAAGGCGCCGCCGGATCGCGGCTATGGCTTTGCCTTCGCGCGCTATAAAAACCTGGCCGCCTATTGTGCCATCGCCACCGAAGTCGAAGTGAACCGGCAGACCGGCCGTCCGCGGCTGGTGCGCGCGGTCGCCGCCGTCGACAGCGGCCAGGTGGTCAATCCGGATGGGCTGATCAACCAGATCGAGGGTGCGATCATGCAGTCGATGAGCTGGACGCTCTACGAAAGCGTGACCTTCGATGACAACAGGATCACCAGCATCGACTGGCAAACCTATCCGATCCTGCGCTTCGACGCGGTGCCTGAAAAGGTCGACGTCCACATCATCAATCGCCCCGGTCTGCCGTTCCTCGGCAGCGGCGAAACCGGTCAGGGTCCGGCGGCGGCCTCGATCGCCAACGCGATTGCCAATGCCACCGGAAAACGACTTCGCGACCTGCCGCTGACGCGCAAGCGGATCAAGGACGCGATCGACGCGTAAAGCTGATCAAATCTTTGGAACGCTTCTAAACTACAGCGTGGAATCCCTCTAAAAGAACGCTTTCGCGACATTGCGTCGCGGCGGTTGAGGTGTCCGCTGCGCTAGTGAAACCGGCATCGCTTCACCACCCTTGCCGGAGCCGTTTTCATGATGAAGTTTCGCGTTTTCACCACCACCGCGGCGTTGCTCTGTCTCGCCTCGTCCGCCATCACCACGGCCTCCGCCGAGAACGGTGAAGTCAACGTTTACACCTATCGCGAAACCAAACTGATCCAGCCGCTGTTCGACGCCTTCACCAAGGACACCGGCATCAAGGTCAACGTCGTCTCGGCGAGCTCGGGACTCGAGCAGCGCATGAAGGCCGAGGGCGCCAACAGCCCGGCCGACGTGCTGCTGACGGTCGATATCGGCCGCATCGACGAAGCGGTCGCGGCCGGCGTGACCCAGCCGATCAAGTCGGAAGCGCTCGACAAGGCGGTGCCGGTGCAATATCGCGATCCCGATGGACACTGGGCCGGGATTTCGATGCGCGCGCGCGTGATCTACGCGTCGAAGGACCGCGTCAAGCAGGACGCCATCACTTACGAAGAACTCGCCGATCCCAAGTGGAAGGGCAAGATCTGTATCCGCTCCGGCCAGCACATCTACAATAACGGCCTGTTTGCGGCCTACACCGCCAAGTACGGCGAGGCCAAGGCTGAAGAATGGCTGCGCGGCGTGAAGGCCAATCTGGCGCAGAAGCCTTCGGGCGGTGATCGCGAAGCCGCGCGCGACGTTGCCGCCGGCAAATGCGACATCGGCATCGGCAACACCTATTACTGGGCGCTGATGATGAACAACGATCCGGAAAAGAAGCCGTGGGCCGAAGCCACCAAGGTGATCCTGCCGACGTTTGCCGGCGGCGGCACCCACGTCAACCTGTCCGGCGTGCTGCTGGCCAAGCACGCGCCAAACAAGGCCAATGGCGTCAAGCTGATCGAGTGGCTCGCCGATGAAAAGGCGCAGCAGATGTATGCCGACCAGAACTACGAATATCCGGTGCGCGCCGGCGTCGCCATCAACCCGACGATCGCGGGCTATGGCAAGCTCAACGCCGATTCATTGCCGATGTCGAAGGTCGCCGCCAACCGCAAGGCGGCCTCGACGCTGGTGGACAAGGTCGGCTTTGATAATTGATCGGTCCGGCCAACCACATGTCTCCCTCCCCGCTGACGGGAGGGAGACCCATCGAGATTGTTCGCTGACTTCAAGCCGGCTCGGCCTCGCGTGAACCGCTCAGCGCCCGCCGGACGGATCGCGACGGCGATTGCGGTCATGACCGCCGCCGCGGTCGCGGCCCCCGTGCTCGCTGTCATTGCGCTGGCGATGAATCCCGCGCCCGATCTGTGGCGCGATCTGATCGCCTATGTGCTGCCGCGCGCGATGCTCGATACCGCGCTGTTGCTGTTCGGCGTCGGCGCGCTGGCGCTGATAATCGGCGCCGGCACCGCGTGGCTGATCTCGCTGCATGATTTTCCCGGCCGCGCGCTGTTGTTGTGGCTGATGCCGCTGCCGCTGGCGATCCCGACCTATATCGCGGCTTACGTCTATGCCGATTTGTTCGAGCCGCTCGGGCTGGTCCATCGCACGCTGGCGATCTGGTTTCCGCTTCGCGACACCGTGGCGGCGCTGCCCAATCTGCGCTCGATGCCGGGCGCGATCTTCGTCATCGGCCTCGTGCTCTACCCCTATGTCTATCTTTCGGCGCGGACCATGTTCCAGTTCCAGAGCGCCGAATTTGCCGAGGCCGCGCGAACGCTCGGCGCCAACCGTCTCCAGACCTTCCTGCGGGTCTCGCTGCCGATGGCGCGGCCGGCGCTCGCGGTCGGCGTTGCGCTGGTGTCGCTGGAAACATTGAACGACATCGGCGCCAGCGAATATCTCGGCGTCCGTACGCTCACCGTGTCGATCTTCACGACTTGGCTCAACCGCGGCAGCCTTGCGGGTGCGGCGCAATTGTCATGCTTCATGCTGGCGATCGTGGCCGGGCTGATCGCGATCGAACGCTACGGCCGCCGCAACGTCGCAACCGAATTCTCCGCCGAGAGCCCGCGGCTGACGGCGCGTACGCACCTTGGCGGCATCAAGGGCTGGTGGGCGTTCGCCGCCTGCCTGCTGCCGGTGCTGCTCGGTTTCATCGTGCCGGTGCTGTTTCTGATGCAGCAAAGTTTCAAGCGCGGGTTGCTCACCAATTTCGACATGACGCTGGGGCGCGATGCCTTCAACTCGGTCGCGTTCGCAACGCTGGCGACGCTGATCGCGCTCGGGCTCGGGTTTGCCACGATCCTGGCCTGGCGCTGGCGGCCTAGTCCCATGCGGTTCGTTGCGATGAACATCTCGCAAACCGGCTACGCCCTGCCCGGCCTGGTGCTGGCGCTCGGTCTGCTCACGCCCGTGCTAGCGATCGACAACGGCCTGAGCGCACTCGCCGGATGGCTCGGACGATCATTGCCGGGACTGATCTTGGTGGGCTCGGGCGCCGCCGTCGTGATTGCCTATGTGATCCGCTTCCTGGCGGTGCCAACCGGGCTGATCAAGGCCGGCTTCGAACGGATCCCGCACGACTATGACGACAGCGCACGCGCCGCCGGCGCAGGGCAAGCCACCACGATGCGGCTAATTCATTTGCCGCTGCTGCGGCCAGCGATGTTAGGGGCCGTCATCATCGTGTTCGTGGACTGCCTGAAGGAATTGCCGGCGACGCTGCTGCTGCGGCCGCTCAACGTCGATACGCTGGCGACCGCGATCTACCAGTTCGCCAGCCGCGGCAGCTTTGAGGACGGCGCACTCGCCGCGCTTCTGATCGTCGCCGCCAGCATCGGCCCGGTGGCGTGGCTGACGCGGTTTTCGGATGTGCCGTCCGGGCCGGCGTAGGGCTCGATCGACGCAATAGGGAAGCCGTCGTCCCGGCGAAGGCCGGGACCCATAACCCCGGTCGTCTGTTGCGTGAAGAAGGTCTCTACTACAGCGCTCTAACGAGAGGCTGCGGCGTATGGGTCCCGGCCTTCGCCGGGACGACGATAGTATATTGTCGCGCCCTCAAGCGTTCTTCAGCGCGACGCGGAAATCGGCTTCGGTCTTGGCCTTGACTTCGTCGAGCGTGACGCCGTCGGCGAGCTCGATCAGCGCCATGCCGTCCTTGCCGTGCTTGTCGATGGTGAAGACAGCGAGATCCGTCACCACCATGTCGACGACCTTCTCGCCGGTCAGCGGCAGATTGCACTTCTTCAGAAGCTTGGCGCCGTCCTTGGCCGAATGCTCCATCACGACGACGACGCGCTTGACGCCGGCGACGAGGTCCATCGCGCCGCCCATGCCCTTGACCATCTTGCCGGGGATCATCCAGTTGGCGAGATCGCCGTTCTGCGCCACCTGCATCGCGCCGAGGATCGACAGGTCGATATGCCCGCCGCGCACCATGCCGAACGATTCCGCCGACGAGAAATAGCTGGTGTCGGGCAGTTCGCTCACGGTCTGCTTGCCGGCGTTGATGAGGTCGGCGTCCACCTCGCCCTCATAGGGGAACGGGCCCATGCCGAGCATGCCGTTCTCGCTCTGCAGGCTGACGTCGATGCCATCGGGGATGTAGTTCGAGACCAGCGTCGGAATGCCGATGCCGAGATTCACGTAATAACCGTCGCGCAACTCTTTGGCGGCACGAGCGGCCATCTGTTCACGGGTCCAGGCCATGGGGCTTTCCTGCTTTAAGAGTTGAGTTGGTTTACGCTGCGGGACGCGGGCGGGTGTTGCGGAACTCGATCCGCTTCTTGCCGGTGCCGACGTCGATGATGCGTTTGACGAAAATGCCGGGGGTGTGGATGTGGTCCGGATCAATCTCGCCGGCCGGCACCAGATGCTCGACCTCGGCAATGGTGACCTTGGCGGCGGTGGCCATCATCGGGTTAAAATTCCGCGCGGTCTTGCGATAGACCAGGTTCCCGGCGGTATCGCCCTTCCAGGCATGGACGATGGCGAGGTCGGCGAACAGGCCGCGTTCCATGATGTATTTCTCGCCGTCGAATTCCTTCACTTCCTTGCCCTCGGCGATCAGCGTGCCGACGCCGGTCTTGGTGTAGAAGGCCGGAATACCGGCACCGCCGGCGCGGATGCGCTCGGCCAGGGTGCCCTGCGGATTGAATTCGAGTTCCAGCTCGCCGGCCAGATATTGCTGCGCGAACAGCTTGTTCTCGCCGACATAGGACGAGATCATCTTCTTGATCTGCCGCGTCTCCAGCAGCCGACTGAGGCCGATCCCATCGACGCCGGCATTGTTGGAGATCACCGTCAGGTTTTTGACGCCGGCCTCGCGAATCGCGTCCGACAGGGTCTCGGCGATACCGCAAAGACCAAAACCACCCGACATGATCATCATGCCGTCCTTGAGAACGCCATCGAGTGCCGATTTGGCGTCGGGGTAAACCTTTTTCATGGCGATATGACCTGATGGAGGAAGCGGCTTAAGGCCGGCAGTATCAGGGATTATTAGGCGAAATCTTCGCACTGCGTCAATGCGCCCGCATCTGGACCATCGGCCGCGGTTCACAACGTCAGGACGGCCTTGAAAGCGTCAAGAAAACCCTTCAAGTTGTGTGGGTTGGCACGGGCCTACCAATGCACCGCCCGCCCCACGCAAACAAAACCAGCGACCTCAACCCGACCGGATATGTCTTTGACGATGGCCCAAGGAATGAAGCGCCTGGGGATGCCGATTGCGGCGTTTCTCGGCTTGGCTTTGATCGGCCTGATCGGCACGTCCTGGTTCCTGAACCGGGATGCGCTCCGCCAGGCGGTCGAGGCGCAGATCCGCGCCGTCACCGGGCTCGACCTGGTCGTCACCGGCTCGATCGACGTCTCGGTATTTCCCGGCAGCTATGTCAGCTTCCACGATGTCCGGCTGAAGGGCGGCGGCACCGTCGATCCCGCGCTGCAGGTCGACGTGCTGACCGCGAATTTACGGCTGCTGCCGCTGTTGCTGCGGCGGTTCGAGATCGCCGACGTCATGATGCTGCGGCCGCATATCCGCGTCGTCCGGGACGGCAATGGCGAGAGCAACTGGACCCCGTTCGTCGAGACCATCGCGCGCGCCATGAAGCCCGGCGCCGAGAATCAAGTGTCGTTCTCCGAGATCCGGATCCAGGACGGCGTGCTCAATTATGAGGACGCCACCAACCACGTCTCCGAAACGCTCGGCGATATCGACCTGTCGCTGGCCTGGCCGTCGATCTCGCGGTCGTTCGCCGCGACCGGGCAATTCGACTGGCGCGGCGAGCGCGTCGACGGCTCGATCAGCGCCAGCGATTTCATCGCGGTGTTGTCTGGCGACAAGTCCGGGCTGAAGGCGCGGCTCGCCAGTGCGCCGCTGAAGCTGGCATTCGACGGCACGCTCGCCAACCGCACCAGCACGATGATGGAAGGCACGGTGACGATCGACAGCCTGTCGCTGCGCAATGCGCTGCGCTGGATGGGACAGGCGCCGCCCGCCGGCGGTGGTTTTGGCCGCTTCGCGCTGAAGGCCCGCGCCAATGTCGTCGGCGCCTCGATCGCGCTCACCAATGTCAACGTCGAGCTCGACGGCAACGTCGCCGAAGGCGTGATGACCTTCTCCAACAACGGCCGCCAGGCGTTGCAGGCGACATTGGCCGCCGGCGCGCTTGATTTCACGCCCTACATCTCGACCTTCCGCCTGCTGGCCAGCGGCGCCCGCGACTGGAACCGGCAATTGTTCGACCTGAACTCATTGTCCACCACCGATCTCGACATGCGACTGTCGGCCGCCAAGGTGACGGTCGGCTCCACCAAGCTCGGCCGCACGGCATTCGGCGCGAACCTGCGCAGCGGCGCGCTCGCGCTCTCCGTCGCCGAGGCGCAAATGTATGGCGGCATCGCCAAGGGCACGTTCGGCGTCGCGCGCTCGGACGCGGTCGCCGACGTCAAGGCCCAGTTCCAGTTCACCGACGTCGACCTGCAGGCCTGCGCATCCGAACTGTTCGGCATCAACAGGCTCTCCGGCCGCGGCAATCTCAACGTCTCGCTGGTGGCCTCGGGCGCGAGCCCGTTCGGGCTCGTCACCTCGCTCGACGGGACCGCCACGCTGACCGGCCGCGACGGCGCTATCGCCGGCTTCAATGTCGAGCAACTGCTGAAGCGGCTGGAACGCCGGCCGCTGTCCGGCGGCGGCAATTTCCGCTCGGGATCGACGCCCTATGACACGCTGACGGTGGCGCTGAAATTCAACGACGGTATCGCGACCGCCGAAGACGTCCGCGTCGAAGGCCCCGCCGCGCGCCTCAAGCTGACCGGCACCGCCTCGGTGCCGACGCGCGAATACGATCTCAAGGGCGTCGCCAGCCTGACCTCGGCGCCGAATGCCGCACCCGGCTTCGACCTGCCGTTCGTGGTGCAGGGCCCGTGGGACGATCCCTTGGTGTTCCCCGATCCCGAGAGCCTGATCCGCCGCTCGCCCGGCGCAGCGCCGCTGCTGGATGCGGTGAAGGATCGCAAGACCCGCGATGCGGTTCGATCGGTGATCGAACGGTTTACCGGCGGCAACCCGCGGCCGGCGGCGCCGGCGACGGATGAGGCCTCGAAGCCGAACTGACGCCTTGGTGTTGCGAGCGTAGCCTACTCTGCTCCTGACGACCGCATCGTCATTGCGGAATGCGCCATTGCGGGCGACGTTAGCTACCCCAGACAGCGAGGCATGCCATGGTGAAACCGTTTCCGTCCAAGACCCACATCGGCAACCACATGCTGCATCCGGAAACGCTGATGCTGAATTACGGCTACGATCCGCAATTGTCGGAAGGCGCCGTCAAGCCGCCGGTGTTCCTGACCTCGACCTTCGTGTTCCGGACCGCCGAAGACGGCCAGGACTTCTTCGATTACGTCTCGGGCCGGCGTGAGCCGCCGGAGGGAATGGGCGCGGGCCTGGTTTATTCCCGGTTCAATCACCCCAACAGCGAGATCGTCGAGGACAGGCTCGCGGTCTACGAGCGCACCGAGAAATGCGCGCTGTTCTCGTCCGGCATGGCGGCGATATCGACCGCGATCCTCGCCTTCGTCCGCCCCGGCGATGTCATCCTGCACTCGCAGCCGCTCTACGGCGGGACGGAAACCCTGTTTACGAAGACGCTTGCGGGGCTCTCGATCGGCTCGGTGGGTTTTGCCGACGGCATCGACGAAGCCGCGGTCCAGTCAGCGGCAGAGGATGCCATGCGCAAGGGCCGGGTAGCGATGATCTTCATCGAAACCCCGGCCAATCCCACCAACGGCCTCGTCGACATCGCGATGATCCGCCGCGTCGCCGACAACATCGGCGAGGCCCAGGACCACACGCCGATCGTCGCCTGTGACAACACTCTGCTCGGGCCGGTGTTTCAGCGGCCCATCGAACATGGCGCGGATCTGTCGCTGTACTCGCTGACCAAATATATCGGCGGCCATTCCGACCTGATCGCGGGCGCAGCGCTCGGCTCAAAAGCCCTGATGAAGGACGTCAAGGCGCTGCGCGGCGCCATCGGCACCCAGCTCGACCCGCATTCGTGCTGGATGCTCTCCCGGTCGCTCGAAACCCTGAGCATCCGCATGGAGAAAGCCGATGCAAATGCGCGGCTGGTGGCGGATTTTCTGCGCGACCACGCCAAGGTCGCCAAAGTCCATTACCTGGCGCACCACGAAGCAAGCTCGCCGGCGGGGCGCCTGTTCGCGCACCAATGCACCGGCGCAGGCTCGACGTTTTCGTTCGACATCGTCGGCGGTCAGGCCGCCGCCTTCAAATTTTTGAACGCGCTGCAAATCTTCAAGCTGGCGGTGAGCCTCGGCGGCACCGAGTCGCTGGCCAGCCTGCCCGCCAGCATGACCCATTCCGGCGTTCCCGCCGACATCCGCCAGAAGATCGGCGTTCTGGACTCCACGATCCGGTTGTCGATCGGCATCGAACACCCGTCCGATTTGATCGCGGATATCGCTCATGCGCTGAACCAGGCCTAGCTGCAAGCGCGCTATGTTGGCATGCCCGAGATTAGCCCAACATCATCCGCGCCAGCAGCGCTACGAGTTCGGCTTGCCGGGACACGCCGACCTTTCGAAAAACGGCCTTCAGCATGGTACGAACCGTTTCCTTCGCAACGCCGAGGCGCGCGGCCGCGTCTTCCACCGTCACGCCGGAACCGACCAGGGCGGCGACACGCGCCTCGCCCAACGTCAGGCCGAACACGTCGCGAACCAGCGTCGGATCGGCCGGCTCCCCGATCTTTTGTTCGACGGTCAGCAGGATTGCCCGGGTCCGTGTCAGGAACTCTTCAGACAAATGCGCCGGGCTTGCGATCGGCAACACATAGAAAACGTATCGTTGGTCTGACGATGGGGATTGAGCAATGATCGGCTTGGAGTGGATCGCGAGGTTATTCACGACGCCGGGAATGGCCCGGGCGAATTCGCCTTCAAAAGCCTTTTGGGAGGCTTGATGCCGGATGCGCAGGCGGCCATTTTCGAGTTCGATCAAATCTCCAACCAGACGCTGCCCGGAAGAGTTTGAAAACAAGACGCGCCCCAGAGAATCCAGCGCGAACACGCCGACGTCGATACGGGCAAGCGCTTCGCCGACGGCAAGATTGGTCGCCTTGGTCTCCAGCAACCTGATCGACAATCGAAGCGATTTTTCGACATGGCGTCCAAGGTGGGCAAGGATATCAAGCTCATCATCCGAGTATTGCTGCTTTTTCTTGAGGTCCCGCTGGATGCTCAAAAGCACCCCGATTTGCGGATCCGGCGATACGGCAACTGCGCCGAACCACCCGAGGCCATGCTTGATGAGGAATCTCGCACAGAACGGATCACTTCTTAATTCGTCGTCTGTGCAGACATGACGATCGCAGAAGGGGGTACCGTTAAAGAAGTATCCCCGCTCCATAGCGCGAGTTGCTTTGATGTCGCGTTGAGACCATCCGCCTTCGATATAGTCCTGTTGCGCACCCATCAAGCTTTCGGTCGCAATCGTTCCAAACGTGCCGTCGTCATTCCGCCACTGCAAAATGGCCCCGACGTCATCAAAGCAGTCGACAATTTTATCGAGGGCATTCGGCCACTTCGCCGGTTCCGGCGCGGCGTCATAGATGGCCTCAATAGCTGAATGAAGGCGGGCCGTGCTGGCATTCATGGTGTGAATCTCGAAACGTATAACCAGAACCTGCCGGGCCTGTCCTGCAGGGTCAATAGCCGGTCGGAGCTCCCATATGGCATTCGCGCCGTTGGCCCCCAGCTCGACCCGCATTCCTGCTGGATGCTCTCCTGGTCGCTCGAAACCCCGGGTATCCGCATGGAAAAGGCCGATGCCAATGCGCGGCTGGTGCCGGATTATCGGCATCGAGCACCCGTCCGACCTGATCGCCGACATCGCGCAGGCCTTGAACGAAGCATAGCCGCGGATCGCGCCGCCGCCATGTCCGCTTGTAGAAGGCCGAACGTCTTTTGCGAAGGAGCAAACGGGCACAAATGACCCGTTCCGGACTTTCGACGATGCGGCACCGCAAGTCTCCAGCGCGCCGTTTCTGGATTGCCTGGTTCGTCAGGGGGCGTCATACTTGCGTAACCGCGACGCCCATTTGGAGCCGCGCCAGCTACGCCTTTCCATACGTCTAAGTGCCAGTTCTTCCATCTCTCCAGTAGGAAGCACAAGTCGCCATGGGCCGGAAAGTTTTCCTCGCTGTCGTTCTCAGCCAACTCGTCAGCGTTGCGCTAATTCTCGGCTGGTATTTCTACTCGCTCCGGTCCGAGCTCGGCTCCCTGACACAGCAGAGGGCCGAAGAAACCGTTCTGCAGTCGATCGCGGCGACCGAGGATTACTTCAAGCCTGCCGAGGTCGTGGCGGATGCGGGCCAGCTATTGCTCTCGGACCACATCCTCGGATTGGACAGGCCCGACCTGCTTGAACGTTATTTTGTTGGGCAGCTCCGCCTTCGGCCGCGCCTGGCGGGTCTCTACGTTGGCACCGCCGCAGGCGAATTCTTCTACGTCATGCGCAGCAACGAGAAGGGCGAAGGCGGCACCCGCACCAAGGTAATACGGAATGGTCCACGCGGACGCGAGGTCGAGCTGACGTGGCGCCGGCCCGACTACACCATTGTCAAGAGTGAGCAGGATCCCGCGGATACCTTTGATCCACGAGAACGCGGCTGGTATCGCTCCGCGGTTGAACGGCGCGGCCGCGCCTGGACCGAGCCCTACATCTTCTTCACCTCACGCAAACCCGGAATCACGCTGGCCGCTGCCATTACCGGGAAGGACGGCGCGGTTGAAGCCGTGCTCGGCGTTGATATGGAGATCAATGAAATCTCGCGATACCTTGCAGAAACCAGCCTGCTCAAGGGAAAATCGGTCTACATCTCCACGTCGGAAGCGAAGGTGATTGCCCACAGCAGCGCCAATGTCGTCTTGCAGGATGGCGCCGCAGGGGCCAACGCCCTTCGGTTTCGAGTCATTTCCGAGTTGCCCGGCATCGATGGTAAATTGGGTGAGCGGGTGCGAAAGAAACTATCCGAACCAATCGGCGCGGGCTCGGCGAACGTTTGGGAAGCGGACGCAAACGGACAAAGTTACTTTGTTGCAGTCGGCAGGATGTCCAACGTCGACTGGCCGTGGCAGCTCGTTGTTACGGTACCGAGTTCTCAACAGCTGGAGGGGGCCTCCGGCACTACTTTCATTTTGATCGGTGTAATCGGCCTCGCCGGTCTGTTTG
>JBOHIT010000601.1:0-8568 GCA_050726155.1 Bradyrhizobium sp. | reverse complement strand
TACGCCTGCGACATGACCGACGAGCGGGCCATCGCGGACGCGATCGCCAAGGTCGCTGCCGAGGGGCCGCTCATCGGACTCATCAACAACGCCGGCGCCCACGAAAGCAAACGGAGCGCCGAGCTGTCGCTCGCCGATTTCGAGACCACGATGCGGCTGAACGCCTCGGCGGTCATGGTCGCATGCCGCGAGAGCTACCCGCACCTGAAAGCCGCAGGCGACGCGCTGATCGTCAACATCGGTTCGTTCTTCGACAAGCTCGCGGTCATCGACAATCTCGCCTATTGCGCGTCGAAGGCCGCGGTGGGCGCGATCACGCGGTGCCTCGCGGCCGAATGGGCGCGCGACGGGATCCGCGTGCTCGACGTCGCCCCCGGATACATCGAGACCGATCTCAACCGCGATTTCCTCGCCAGCGAGAAGACCCAGGCCTGGCTGAAACGGCGCATCCCGGCAGGCCGAGCGGGATCGCCCCAGGAAGTGGCGCGGCTCGTTGGAGCGCTCTATACGGAGAACATCGCGTTCCTTACGGGCGAAACCATCTACATCGACGGTGGCCAGGGAGCCAATCACTAGATGTCCATCTTTGACCAACTCGAACGCAGTCGAAACTGGAGCGAGGACGACAAGCTCATCCTTTCGCAGGTCGACCGTCTGTGCGACGACGTGATCGCTTCAAACGCGGAACACACTGACGCCACCGGCGAATTTCCCTGGGCGAATTTAAAGGCGATCAACGAACTCGGTCTGAACGGCGTGTTCATTCCGGAGGAATTCGGCGGCGCGCCAATGCCGTTCCGGCTGTATCTCGCAATCGTCAAGCGCATCTCGGAGGCCTGCGCCTCCACCGGCATCATCTACGCGACCAATTTCCACGCGATGAAGCCGCTGATCGAGTTCGGGACGACCGATCAGAAGGCGCGCCTGCTTCCGTGTATCGCGGAGGGGGGGCTCGCGTCCTTGGCCATCACCGAGGAGTCCGCCGGCTCCGACGCGACGGGCATGAAGACCCGGTTCACGCCGGACGGCGACGACATCGTGATCGACGGCTCGAAGCTGTTCATCACCAACGGCGACGTCGCCGACCGCATTCTCCTCTTCGGAAAGTTCTCCGGTATCGACGACCCCAAGAAGGCGATCTCGGTGCTGGTATTGGAGAAGGGCGCGCCCGGCTTCGAAGTCGTCCGCCTCGAAGACAAGATGGGACACCGTGGTTCGTCGACCGCGTCGCTGCGCTTCGACGGCGTCCGCGTGCCGCGCGCCAATCTGATCGGAGAACCCGGCGACGGCCTACGTATCCTGCTGGCGTCGCTGAACCGCTCGCGCCCAAGCATCGCCGCGCATGCTATGGGCATTGCTATGGCGGCCTTCAACGACATGACGGCTTATATGAATGAGCGTAAGCAATCGGGCCGACGCATCGTCGACTTCCAGGCGAACCAGTTCATGCTGGCCGACCTCGCCACCGACCTCGCCATGTCGGATCGTTGGCTCGACTACTTGGCCGGGCTGATCGATTCAGGCGCGAAGGACTTCGGCGTGGAGGCTTCGATGGCCAAGATGCGCGCGTCGGACCTCGCCATGCGGGCGGCGACCGAGGCGGTGCAGATGTTCGGCGGCTACGGTTATTGCCGCGACTATCGCGTCGAGCGGCTGATGCGCGACGCCAAGATCACCCAGATTTGGGAAGGCACCAACCAGGTGCACCGGCAACTCATCGGCAGGAGTTTTGCGGCAAAATGACGAAATCAATCAAGACGGTCGGCGTCTGCGGCGCTGCGGGAACGATGGGGGCGGGCATCGCGCTGGTCGCGGCGCGCGCCGGTTTCCGCACCATCTCCTACGACATGAAGGGCGATGCGCTCGAACGCGCCGCCAAACAGTCTGCGGCGTTCCTCGACAAGTCCGTCGAACGCGGTAAGCTCGAGGCGGCCAAGCGCGACTTCATCGTAGGCGCCATGTCCCACACGGCGGACATCGCAGAACTGGGTGGCTGCGATCTGATCATAGAGGCGGTCTTCGAGGATCTGGCGACCAAGCGCGATCTGCTGAAGCGTCTCGACGAGGTCTGCGCCGAGGACACGATCTTCGCGTCGAACACCTCGACGCTGTCGATCACGGAAATCGCGTCCGGATCGAAGCTGCCGGCGCGTGTGGTAGGCATGCATTTCTGTCTGCCCGCGCAGTTGATGAAACTGATCGAAATGTCGCCGGGCATCCTCACGTCGGAGGAGAAGTTCAAGACTGCCTGGGACTGGACGAAGGCCTGCGGCCAGATCCCGGTGAAGACGCAGGACAAGCCGGGCTTCATCCTGAACGCGCTCCTGGTGCCATTCAACAACGACGCCATCCGCGTCGTCGAGGCCGGCGTCGCGAGCGCGGAGGACGTCGACAAAGCGATCAAGGCGGGTCTCGGCTACAAGATGGGACCGCTCGAACTGATCGATCTGATCGGGCTCGATACCCAGGTGCGCCTCTGCGAGGCGTTTTATCCGATCACCCTGGATCCGCGGGCCGCGACGCCGCCCTTGCTGAAGCGCATGGTCGCCGCGGGCCTGCTCGGACGGAAGTCCGGACGGGGTTTCTTCGACTACGAAGGCAACGCGATGTTTGGAGCTTGAGCCGATGACCTACACCATCATTCAGAACGGCCCGAGCCGGTCCTTCCCGGAAGGCGATGCGTTTCTCTCTGGAGCGTCGAAGGACAAGGGCGCCGATGTCCTCGTTCTGTGCAAAGCACCGTTCGCTGCGGATCCCGGCAAGACAGCGATCCTCATAGAGCTCGGCAACGAGAGTCTCGCGGAGCACATCGGCGACGAAAGCGGTCACAAGAACGTCCTCGGCTTCGCGCGGTACCGCAACGGCGACGACGCGCCGTCCAAGCTCGTCGAACTGGTCCGGCCGGTCTCCGCGTCCGACGCCGCCGTGGCCGCCGCCACCGAGGTCTTCAAGATGGCGGGTTTCGAAGTCGTCGTCTCGGCGGATCAGATCGGCCGGATCATCAATCGGCTGGTGATTCCGAAGTACAACGCGGCCCTGCGTTTCCTCGACGAGGGATTGGCCACGCAGGCAGACATGGACCTGACCTGCAAGCTCGGCCTGGGATATCCGGACGGACCCCTCGAGCGAATTTTACGCGGCGGCATGGCGCGCCACTACCACGTGACGCATGCTCTGTTCGAGACCTACGGGACGCCGGCCTACGCGCCTCCGCGACGCGCGATCGTCGCGAAGAACCTCGTCGGAGGAGGCGTTGGGAAATGACCCCGTCCAGAGCGGCCACAACCTTGGAGTCTGAGCATGGCTTCCCCTGATCTCAAGGGCGCGCTCGGCGGCCGCTTCCCCGAAGGATTTCACTTTGGCGACGTCCTCGGAATGCAGAAGACCAGAGCGGTCGCCGGCGAAGCATGTTTCGAGATCGAGATCGGTCCCGAGCATCTCAACCGTCATGGCACCGTTCACGGAGGTGTCCTCATGGCGATGTTGGACACCGCCGGGCTGTGGGCCATATCGGATCCGAACGACGAGGTGGCGCCGAAAGCGGTGACGGTCTCGCTGAATTGCAGTTTCGTCGGAAGATCGGCGGCCGGCGACTCTAGGATCCGTGCGACGGGGCGGATCTCGAAGCAGGGCCGCAGGACATACTTCGCTTCGATTGTCGCGGAGAGCCATCCGAGTGGACAACTCGTCGCGACGGGCCAGGGAATCTACAGCAAGATCGCCTGACCGATCCGACGACGTTACCGACGCCGAGACATCCGCCTAGCGAGCCGGCTGCTGCATTATCCGATCCCGGTCGCCGGGGCTGTGCGACGCCGGCCTCGCCTACGTCTCGTTCATCTCGGAAAGCTTTCGATATAGGTAGGATCGCGAAATTCCGAGACTTTCGGCGGTGCGCTTCTTGTTGCCCTTGTGGCGAGCGAGCGCCTCCCGGATCCCTTTCGTTTCGACTTTGTCAAGCATCGTCCGCAGCCCTTCGTTGGTCGTCGGGGGCACGGCATCGAACGTCGTCAGCTGCGCTCCGATCTGTTGCTCGGTCTTCGCCTCGGTCAGATCGTGAACCATGATGGTCGTCCCGTCGCAGAAAGCAAAAGCGCGTTCGATCTCATGTTGGAGTTGTCGGATGTTGCCGGGCCAGGGTCTCTCCATCAGCGCCGTCAAGGCGTCCTTGTCTATGGACGGCGTTGGACGTGCGTGCCGATAGGCGATGTTCTCGAGGAATTTCGAGGCCAGCAGCGGAATGTCCTCGATGCGCTCCCGCAGGGGAGGCAGCGTGATCACGATCGGCGATATCCTGTAGAACAGGTCAAGGCGAAAGGTGCCGGCTTCGACCGAGGACTGGAGATCCCTGTTCGTCGCCGAAATTAACCGGAAATCCAGTTGACGCGGCTTGTCCCCACCGACGCGTTCGACGATCCGGTCCTGGAGCACGCGTAGCAACTTCGCCTGAACTTCGAGCGGCATGTCGCCGATTTCGTCGAGGAAAATGATGCCCTCGGTGGCCTGCTCGAATTTGCCTTTCCGGCCCTTCTTGTCGGCGCCGGTGAAGGCTCCCGGTTCGTATCCAAATAATTCTGATTCGACGAGGGTCTGAGGCATCGCCGCGGCGTTCACCGCCACCATGGGGCCATCCCTTCGCGGGCTCAGACGATGCAGCGCGTGAGCGACCAACTCCTTGCCGGTACCGCTCTCACCGCGGATCAGCACGGCGATCTCCAAAGGAGCTATCTTCACGATCTCGGCGCGAAGCCGTTGCACGGCGGGACTGTTCCCCACGATGCTGTCGAGTCCGTACTTCTGCGACTTGAGAGTTTCAGTCTCTCGTTTGTAGTACTCGACCTGTCCTTCCAGAGCTCGAATCCGCGCATTCAGTATGGCGAGCTGTTCGGGTCCCTTGAACATCACGCGGCCATAGGCTCCGAGCACCTTGTCCTTCCGGCGGATGGGGATTCTTGAAACTATTCTGTCGGACCCTTGCATGTGCTGCATTGTGCCGACTTCCGCCTTGCCGCTTTTCACGACCTTATGAAGCCGTGTTCCTTCCACGACATCCTCGACCGGTCGCATTCTGGCCTCTCCCGGATTGAGGCCGAAAAAGCGTTCATGGAGCGGCGACATGTAGGATATGCGCGCCTTTTCATCGACGATGATCATGCTTTCGAAGGGATCCGTCAGAAGCTGCTCCATCATGTCCCAGGCGAAGTCGACGCTGGTCAGAAAGCTGATGACGGCGTCGCCCGGAGGGGCGCTGACGATCAGGACGTCGTGGCCGGTGACGGACATCACAAGGACGATGTAGAAGTGACGATCCAGCGTGAGCGGATTGACGCGACGGGTTCGCGCTTCGCCTATCCAACCCGGATCGAGCGCCAGGCTTTTGAGTCGAGTATCGGTCCCGATTCCGCTCGCGTGGATGATCCTGACCCCGTCCGACAGGATAAGGCCTTGGCGATCCCGATTGCTGTCAAAAGGTATCATAGTCCGCCCTTGCTCTCCCTATGTGTACTTGTTGGGGACAGCTAACCACATAAGGAGAAGGCGGTTCAAGGATGCCAAAAGAACGCGTGTCTGCATTGAGGACAACGCATCGCCGAATAGGAGGCGCCCCGGCTCTAGGCTTTCCAGGCCCCATTTTCCTTCAAAGACTGAAGGGTTTCCGGATCGACCCAGTCGGCCAGTGCCTCGTCCGCAGTGTTCTGTGCACTTGGGGCCCGCGGGGTTCCGGGAGCGCTGCGGCTGAACCGCGGAGCGGGGGCGGGTTGAATGACACCGTCGAGCTCGATGAAAGACTTCCGTGCGGCCAAGTGAGGATCGGCGAACGCCTCCTCCAGGGAATTGACGATCGTCGCACAGCAGTCCGTGCCGTCGAACACGGCCCGCCATGCATCGGCATCCTTCTTGGAGAATGCTTCTTTGAGCGCGCTGCGCAACGAAGGCCAATCGTCGCGCTTCTGCTGCAGCGCGATCCCCGCATCGAGACCCACCTTCGCAACGAGCTGGGCAAAGAACTTGTCTTCCAGCGCGCCGACGGCAAGCCAGCGTCCGTCGGCGCAGGCGTAGACGTCGTAGAACGGGCTGCCGCTGTCGAGCATGTTGGCGCCGCGTTGTCCTTTCGAAAGTCCGGCCGCCACCATGCCGATATGTCCGCCCAACAACGAGAGCGTTCCATCGATGATCGCCGCATCCACGATCTGCCCGCGTCCGGATGAATGCCGTTCCCACAGCGCACTGAGTATGCCGAGCGCGAGATAAAGCGAACCGCCGCCGAAATCGCCGACCAGATTCAACGGAGGCGTCGGTGGCTGGTCGCGCCGGCCGATCGCGTCCAGAGCGCCCGTGAGCGCGATGTAGTTGATGTCGTGTCCGGCGGATGCCGCCAGCGGCCCCGTCTGGCCCCAGCCGGTCATGCGGCCGTAGATCAGTCGCGGGTTGATGCCGAGGCAGACCTCGGGACCGAGTCCCAATCGCTCCATCACGCCCGGTCGAAATCCCTCGATCAGGACGTCGGTCCGTTCGATCAACACCTTCGCCAATTTCAGGGTCTGCGGTTTCTTGAGGTCCAGCTTGAGAACCTTCCGGCCCCGATGCGAAATCTGGAAGCGCCGGGGACGCTCGATGCCAAGCCCCGCGTCCTCTTCTCTGTCGATGCGAAGAACCGTCGCGCCGAGGTCGGCGAGCAGCATCGCGCAGAACGGAACTGGTCCGATCGCGGGAAACTCGAGAACCCTCAAACCATTCAACGGACCCATGCAACCTCTCTGCGAGACTTATTCCTCAACAGTTTCAGGAAAGAACCCGAGCCGAATACAGCGATGCGATTTCAGCATCGGTTCGCCCGAGCGAGGAAAGAATCTGAGACGTATGTTCGCCCAGGCCGGGCACCAAGTCATTCCCGGCGAAATCGGGTCCCGGACAACCGGGTATCGACGCGATCGGCAGCGATCCCACGCCTGCGAACGGTAGGGTCTGGTAGGCATCGACGGCCTTGACGTGGGCGTCGGCCAGCCAATCCAAGTAGCTGTTGATTGGGCTCGCCATGACGCCTCGTTCGAGCAGAAGTGCGAGCCACTCGTCGGTGGTGCGGGTACGCAGCCGTTCGTGAAGCACTCTGTTCATATCGTGCCGGTTCGCGTTTCTGTCGTCGACCGAGCCGAAGCGCGGATCGGCAGCAAGCTGAGGACATCCGAGCACTTCGCAAAGAACCTCGAAGTTGCGCGACCGCATCGCGCTCAGGAGGATGTGGCCGTCGGCCGTTTCGAAGACGCCGGAAGGAGAATACAGCGGTCCGGGAGAGGGGCCTTCCGACGCTGCTTCCATCAGCTTCGCAGCTTGGAAGGCGGCGGCGCTCTGCATCAGACTCATGTCGATGAACGAGCCCGTGCCGAACCGCACTTTGCGCATCAACGCTGCGCTGACGGCTTGGAAGCCGTACAGCCCGGTGACGGCGTCGATGACGACCATGCTCTGACGGTGCGGCTTGTCGACCGATCCGTTCATCACCATCATGCCAGAGAAAGCCTGGATTACGCCGTCGACAGTGGGACGCTCTCGGTTGGGTCCCTCCTGACCGTATCCGGAGACCGACATGTAGATAATTTTCGGATTGACCTTAGAGGCCTCAAGGTAGCCCAAGCCGAGGCGAGAGGCGACGCCGGGGCGAAAGCTCTCGATCACCACGTCAGCGGATGTGACTAAGTCTCCCGCGATCCTCCGTCCTTCTTCCTTCGCGAGATCAATCGCTATCGACCGCTTGCCACGATTGAACGCAACGAAATGGATGGTGTTCTTGGCCTTGGTCACCCCTAGGATACGGCCCCAATCGCCCTCCGGCGGCTCAATCTTGATGACGTCGGCCCCGTGCAGCGCCAAAAGCATTGCGGCGTGCGGTCCTGCCACACCTTGGCTCGCGTCGATCACCTTGAACCCCTCGAAAGCCCTTCGCATGCGCAGCATCCTCTCATTGTTTTTCTTGTGAGAGCAGATTGCATTTCCCGTGCCGCTGATCAAAGACCGCGTTTGCACCCTTGCCTCGTCACAAGTGTGTGCGCCGCACACAGTCAGCCTGGACAATTGTCGCAAACGGCGACACCGGAAGACGCTAGGAGCGGAATTGTCTGCTCGGATTGAGCGAAAGGCACTTGGCATAAGCCTTGCGACGCCCTTCTAAAACGGAGGATTCGCGATGCGTGTGTATACTCAATGCCTGTTGGGGCTATTGCTGTCTGTTTGCAGTGCGAACGCGCAGGAAGTCCATGGAGTGACCGAGAAGGAAATCAAGATCGGCCAGTCTATGCCGTACAGCGGGCCTGGATCCCACTATTCAACCATCGCGAGAGCCAACGAAGCCTACTTTCGCATGGTAAACGAGAACGGTGGCGTCAACGGTCGAAAGATCACGCTTATCAGCCTGGATGATGCCTACAGTCCTCCCAAGACCGTGGAGCAAACGCGCAGGCTCGTCGAACAGGAGGACGTCCTGTTGATCTTCGATACGCTTGGAACCGCGACGAACGCCGCGATTCAGAAGTATTTGAACATCAAGAAAGTGCCGCATCTGTTTCCAACGTC
>JBOHIT010000600.1:0-7858 GCA_050726155.1 Bradyrhizobium sp. | reverse complement strand
CATGCTGATCCTGATGGTGTGGGGCGCGCTGTTCTTCATCGCGGGCATGCGGATGATCTGGGTGGCCGGCCTCGCCGGCGCCGCCAGCGCCGGATTGTTCGGCGCGTATCTCTTGGTTCCGCATGTCGCGGGTCGCATCAAGCGCTTCATGAACCCGGGCTCGGGCGACACCTTCCAGGTCGACATGGCGATGGAAGCGTTCTGGAACGGCGGCTGGTTCGGCCTTGGGCCCGGCGAAGGCATCGCCAAGCGCAGCCTACCCGATAGCCACACCGATTTCGTGTTCGCGGTAGCAGCGGAAGAATTCGGCATCATCCTGTGCCTGGCGCTGGTGGCGCTGTTTGCCTTTGTCGTGATCCGCACCTTGCTGCGCGCCTACGCCAGCGAAGACATGTTCTCGCGCTTTGCCGCGTCCGGCCTCGCCATCCTGTTCGGTGTGCAGGCCGCGATCAACATGGCGGTCAATCTGCAGCTGATCCCCGCCAAAGGCATGACGCTGCCGTTCATCTCCTATGGCGGGTCCTCGATCATTTCGCTGGCCTACGGCGTCGGAATGATGCTGGCGCTGACGCGGCAACGTCCGCGCACCGAGATCGAGTCCCAGAACAACGCCAACGCGGTGCGGAGCTACGCGTAGTAGCGAAGTTACCTCCTCGTCATTGCGAGGAGCGCAGCGACGAAGCAATCCATCCATCCGTTATCCACGGTTGTGGATTGCTTCGCTTCGCTCGCAATGACGGCTTATTCTCTGTAAAAGACGCTCCCATGGACAACGCACCTCTAATCCTTCTCGCGGCCGGCGGCACCGGCGGCCATCTGTTTCCGGCCGAAGCGCTCGGTGTCGAGCTGATTAAACGCGGCTTTCGCGTGCGGCTCGCGACCGACGCCCGCGCGCTGCGCTACAGCGGGTTATTCTCCAGGGCCAATGATAATATCGACGTAGTGCCGAGCGAGACCGTACGCGGCCGCAATCCTATTTCGCTGGCGCGCACCGCTGTTATGCTCGGCTATGGGGGCATCGTGGCGCTCAATCTGGTGCGGCGATTGAAGCCGGCGGCCGTAATCGGCTTCGGCGGCTATCCGACGCTGCCGCCGCTGATGGCGGCCAGATTGCTCGGCGTGCCCGGCATCATCCACGATGCCAACGCCGTGCTCGGCCGCGCCAACCGGTTTCTCGCCGGCCACGTCAACGCCATCGCGACGTCGCTGCCCGGCGTGCTCGATCGCGATCCGGCGCTGGCGGGCAAAGCAACCACGGTCGGCACGCCGATGCGTCCGGCGATCCTTGCCGCCGCCGCGATCCCGTTTGCGTCACCCGAGGCGAACGGGCCGCTCCGAGTGCTGGTGGTTGGCGGCAGCCAGGGCGCGCGCGTGATGAGCGATATCGTGCCGCCGGCCCTCGAACGGCTGGAGCCGGTGCTGTGGAGCCGGCTCGTCCTGACGCAACAGGTGCGCGAAGAAGACATGGCGCGGGTGCGCGCGGTCTATGACCGGCTCAAGATCAACGCCGAACTGGCGCCGTTCTTTACTGACTTGCCGGCGCGGCTCGCCTCCAGCCATCTGGTGGTGTCGCGCTCGGGCGCCGGCACCGTGGCCGAACTCGCCGCCATCGGCCGGCCGTCAATCCTGGTGCCGTTGCCCGGCGCGATCGATCAGGACCAGTTCGCCAATGCCGGCGTGCTGGCCAAGGTCAACGGCGCGCTGCGCATCGCGCAGGCAGACTTCACCCCGGATCGTTTGGCTTCCGAAATTTCGACATTCGCCGCCGAGCCGCAAAAACTGACCGAGATGGCGGTCGCCGCCCACACGGTAGGCCGGCTCGATGCCGCCGAGCGGCTGGCCGATCTGGTGGTAAAAATCGCCAGAATCTAGGCCGACGCGGACGATTTTCATTGTTTTTGCGTCATGGCCGGGCTTGTCGTGTCAAGTCGGATATATCCGACTTGATCCTTTAAAAAAAGACGGCACTCGGTATACCGAGTGCCTATGCATCCACGTCTTGCATGAAGTGACGTAGAAGTCGTGGATGCCCGGGACATATTTGGCGGTAAGACGCGCTTCGCGCTTTTGCCCGGGCATGCCGACTACATACGAGGGATATTCATGAGACTGCCGCGCGAGATCGGACCCATCCACTTCGTCGGGATTGGCGGCATCGGCATGAGCGGCATTGCCGAGGTCCTGAGCAACCTAGGCTATACCGTGCAGGGGTCGGACGCCTCCGAAAGTGGCAACGTCACGCGGCTGCGCGACAAGGGTATCACTGTCTCGGTCGGCCACAAGGCGGAGAACGTCGACGGCGCCGACGTGGTGGTGGTCTCGACCGCGATCAAGCGCGACAATCCCGAACTGATGGCGGCGCGCGCCCAGCGCATTCCCGTGGTGCGTCGCGCCGAAATGCTGGCGGAATTGATGCGGCTGAAAAGCTGTATTGCGATTGCGGGCACCCACGGCAAGACCACGACGACGACGATGGTGGCAACGCTGCTCGACGCCGGCGAACTCGATCCGACCGTGATCAACGGTGGCATCATCAACGCCTATGGTTCCAATGCACGATTGGGCGCGGGCGACTGGATGGTGGTCGAGGCTGACGAGAGCGACGGCACCTTCCTGAAGCTGCCGTCCGATGTCGTGATCGTCACCAATATCGATCCCGAGCATCTCGATCACTTCAAGACGTTCGAGGCGATCCAGGATGCATTTCGCAATTTCGTCGAGAACGTGCCGTTCTACGGCTTTGCCGTGATGTGCACCGATCATCCCGTCGTGCAGACCCTGGTCGGCAAGATCGAGGACCGCCGCATCATCACCTATGGCGAGAACCCGCAGGCCGATGTGCGGCTGGTCGATCTCACGCCGATGGGCGGCGGTTCGAAATTCAAGGTCGTGTTTCGCAATCGCAAGACCGGCGCCACCCAGGACATTTCCGACATCATGCTGCCGATGCCGGGACGCCATAACGCGTTGAACGCGACGGCGGCGATTGCGGTGGCGCATGAGCTCGGCATTTCCGATGAGGCGATCCGCAAGGCGATGTCGGGCTTCGGCGGCGTGAAGCGGCGCTTCACCAAGACCGGCGAATGGAACGGCGTCACCATCATCGACGATTACGGCCATCACCCCGTCGAGATCGCTGCGGTGCTGAAGGCGGCGCGGGAATCCACCAACGGCAAGGTCGTCGCCGTGGTGCAGCCGCATCGCTTCACGCGGCTGCAATCGCTGTTCGAGGAGTTCTGCACCTGCTTCAACGACGCTGATACGGTTGTCGTCGCGGAAGTCTACCCTGCAGGCGAGGCGCCGATCGAAGGGATCGACCGCGATCATTTCGTGCTCGGCCTGCGCGCGCACGGCCATCGCGAGGTCATTCCGCTGCAGGATTCGTCCGACCTCGCCAGGGTGGTCAGCGGTATCGCAGGTAACGGCGACTACGTCGTCTGCCTCGGCGCCGGCAACATCACGCAATGGGCCTATGCTCTGCCCGGCGAATTGAAGGCGCTGGGGTAAACGTGGCGGTATTTCCCGACATCACCCCCGATCTCAAGGCCGCGATGCCGCAGCTGCGCGGGCGGTTGCTGGCGAACCAATCGCTGGCCGAATTGACGTGGTTTCGCGTCGGCGGTCCGGCGCAGGTGTTGTTCACGCCGTCGGACGAAGACGATCTGGCTTACTTCCTGCAAAATCTGCCGAAGGAATTGCCGGTCTATGTTGTCGGCGTCGGCTCCAATCTGATCGTGCGCGACGGCGGCATGCCCGGTGTCGTGATCCGGTTGTCGCCGCGCGCGTTCGGCGAAACCCGCGCCGATGGCGACATAGTCAGCGCCGGCACCGCCGCGCTCGACAAGCGCGTGGCCGAAACGGCGGCATCAGCCAATATCGGCGGCATGGAATTTTTCTTCGGCATTCCCGGCACCATCGGCGGCGCGTTGCGCATGAATGCCGGCGCCAACGGCAGCGAGACCAAGGACGTTCTGGTCGAGGCCACCGGTATCGCCCGTGACGGCGCCAGGCATGTCTTCACCAATGCCGGCATGAAGTTCGTCTATCGTAACAGCGGCGTCGAGCCTTCGATCATTTTCACCTCCGCGCGTTTCCGCGGCGCCATGGCCGCGCCGGAAGCCATTCGGGCGCGCATGGAAGAAGTGCAGACCCATCGCGAGACCGCGCAGCCGATCCGCGAAAAGACCGGCGGTTCGACTTTCAAGAACCCGCCCGGCAGCAGCGCCTGGAAATTGATCGATGCCGCCGGCTGCCGCGGCTTGCGCGTCGGTGGTGCGCAGGTGTCGGAAATGCACTGTAATTTCCTCATCAACACCGGCAACGCGACCGGGCATGATATTGAAACGCTCGGCGAAACCGTGCGCAGGCGGGTTAAGGAAAACTCCGGAATCGAGTTACACTGGGAAATCAAACGGATCGGAATCGAGCAAACTGGAATCGGGCAAAGCTGATGCGGATCACCATTCTCTTCGGCGGCACCAACAAGGAGCGGCTGGTCTCGGTCGCGAGCGCGCAGGCAATGCACCGCGCCTTGCCGGAGGCGGATCTGTGGTTCTGGCACGTCGCCGACACCGTGCACGAGGTGAAATCGGAAACCCTGCTCAATCACCAGCGGCCGTTCGAGGACGAATTCGAGCCGGGCAATCGTGGCATTGCGTTCGAGGCGGCGCTCGATAAGGCAAAAGCCGAGGATCGCGTGCTGGTGCTCGGCCTGCATGGCGGCAGGGCGGAGAATGGCGAACTGCAGGCGATGTGCGAAATGCGCGGCGTCGCCTTCACCGGGTCCGGCTCGGCGTCGTCAAATCTGGCCTTCGACAAGACCGCGGCCAAGCGCTTTGCGGCGATTGCCGGCGTCGACGCGCCGGAAGGTATTGCGCTTGGGGATATCGACGCGGCATTCGCTGAATACGGCAAGCTGATTGCAAAACCGGCGCGGGACGGATCGAGCTACGGCCTGATCTTCGTCAACGCCAGGCAGGACCTCGTTGCCGTGCGCAATGCCGCCAAGACCGAGGAATATCTGATCGAGCCATACGTTGCCGGCGTCGAATCCACCTGCGGTGTGCTGGAGCGCTCCGACGGCACGATCCTGGCGCTGCCGCCGGTCGAGATCATTCCGGGGGAGGGCGCGTTCGACTACACGGCAAAGTACCTGCTCAAAACGACCCAGGAGATCTGCCCGGGCCGGTTTTCGCCCGAGATCACCGCCGCCTTGATGGACCAAGCGCATCGGGCGCACCGGGCGTTGTCGTGCAGCGGCTATTCGCGGAGCGATTTCATCGTCTCGACCAAGGGGCTGGTCTATCTCGAGACCAACACCCTGCCGGGGCTGACCGCGGCTTCGCTCTATCCAAAGGCATTGAAGGCCCAGGGGATCGAATTCGCGGACTTCCTGCGCGACCAGATCGTGCTGGCGGAGCGGCGCCTCGAGCGGCGGGGCTGATTCGCCGGGTTAACGCGCAAGGGTAAGGGAACCCGCCCGGCCCGGATGAAATCTTACTAAAATCCTAACCAATGCCCGGCAAACTACTCACAAAGCTGATCAAAACCCGCCCCTGACCGGCCGGATTTACCCTTTGTTTACCAGGAAGTCCGAAGGTTAACGCTGGCGGCGCATGTGGCGCTTGGCTGCCGGGGCGTAAGCTGTTGCGGATTTCCGCTTCGACGACCGCATCGAGGGAAAAATGGCCTCTTCTATATGAGGTCGTAACCCAGCCCGGCATCACCGAGACATCACACGCGCCAGAGCCCGCAAGTCATTTTGCGGGAACAACATTTTGACGAGCTCGTGCAATGGATGGTGCAGGACGCCTCGCTCGATCGCTGCGATCGCTGAGGCCCGAAGCTGACCTGAAAGCCGCCGCTATCGGAGCGGTCGTGCTGTTGCGCGACCGGCTGGGCCTTCGCGCCCGCGTTCCGGTCAGGCGGGTGATCGACCGCGAACCGCCGAACCGCCTGATCCTCTGGCTCGAACGCTATCTTCCGAACCGGCTCGGCGTTGCCCTGACCGTGCTGATGCTGCTCGGCAGCGCCTTACTTGGCATCGTCAAGGGCGGTCATGTCGACGAACTGGTCGCTGGCCTGTCCGACACCCGCAATGCGCTGGCGAATTCGGCCGGGTTCCGCATCACGACGGTGGCGATCAATGGCCGCAAGCAACTGAGTCAGGATGAAGTGCTCGCGGTCGGCGGCGTCAATGGCCGTTCCTCGCTGTTGTTCCTCGATGCCGCCACCGTGCGCGACAAGCTCAAGACCAATCCCTGGATTGCCGACGCCACGATCCTGAAGCTTTATCCCGGCCGATTGCAGATCGACATTGTCGAGCGCACGGCGTTCGCGCTGTGGCAGCAGGACGGCCGGCTCTCCGTGATCGCCGACGATGGTGCAATACTCGAACCCTATATGTCGAAGCGCTTCATTTCGCTGCCGCTGGTAGTGGGCAAGGGCGCCGCCGACAAGGCGCGGGATTTCCTCGCGCTGCTCGACCGTTATCCGCAGGTGCGCAGCGCGACTAAAGCGGCGATCTACGTCGGCGAACGGCGCTGGAACCTGCGGCTCAAGGATGGTCTCGATATCCGTCTGCCGGAAAACGACGTCGGCAACGCGCTGGCGCTGTTGAGCAAGCTCGACAAGGACGACCGGCTGTTCTCGCGTGACATCGTCACGGTCGACATGCGCCTGCCGGACCGGCTGACGGTGCAATTGTCCGAGGACGCGGCGAAGGCGCGCGAGGAACTGTTCAAGGACAAGAAGCCCAAGAAAAAAGCCGGTGACGCAGCATGACCGGCCTCGATCGCAACCAGACCCCGAAGACGCGGCCGATGGCGCAGAAGCGCACCGCGCTGGTGGCTTCGCTCGACATCGGCACCAGCAAGATCGCCTGCATGATCGCGCGGTTGAAGCCGTCGCCGCCGAATGACGCGCTGCGCGGACGCAGCCACGCGGTTGAGCTGATCGGCTACAGCCAGATCCAGTCGCGCGGCGTCAAGGCAGGCTCCGTGGTCGATCTCGCCGAATGCGAGCAGGCGGTGCGCCAGGCGGTGGCGCTGGCCGAGCGCATGGCCAAGGTTCGTGTCGAGTCCGTTTTGTTGTCGGTTTCCGGCGGCCGGCTGCAGGGCCAATTGGTCGAAGCCGCCGCCGATATCAGAGGCGGCTCGGTCACCTCGGAAGATGTCACCCGCGTGACGTCCACCGGCATGCGCCACGCCACCGGCGAAGGCCGCACCGTGCTGCACGCGCTGCCGGTCGGCTACACGCTGGACGGCGTCAAGGGCATCCGCGATCCCCGCGGCATGGTGGCGCGACAGTTCGGCGTCGACATGAACATCGTCACCGCGGATGCGACGGTGGCCAGGAACCTGATGCTGGTGGTCGAGCGCTGCCATCTCAATGTCGAGGCCATGGCGGCAAGTCCGTATGTGGCGGGCCTTTCCGTCCTCACCGACGACGAAGCCGATTTGGGCGCCGCCGTGGTCGAGATGGGAGCCGGATCGACCACGATCGCGACCTATTCGGCCGGACGCTTTGTGCACGCCTCGGGGTTTGCCGTCGGCGGGCAACACATGACGATGGATCTTGCACGCGGCGTCGGCGCCTGCATTGCGGATGCCGAGCGAATCAAGACCTTATACGGCACCGTGCTGACCGGCGGGTCAGACGCGCGCGAGCTGATGTCCGTACCCACCGCAGGCGATGAGCGCGATGCGCCCCAGATCGTCTCGCGCGCCACGATCGCGAACATCATCCGGCACCGCGCCGAGGAGATCTTTGAAATGGTCCGGGACCGGCTCGCGGATTCCCCCTTTGCGGCAGAGCCGAGGGCGCGGGTTGTCTTGAGCGGCGGCGCCTCCCAGCTCAC
>JBOHIT010000599.1:0-16732 GCA_050726155.1 Bradyrhizobium sp. | reverse complement strand
CGTCGAGCCGGTCGAACCGGCCGGAAGCGCCGCCATGGCCAGCGCCCATGTTGGTGCGCAGCAAGACCGGGCCGCCGCCGGTCATGGTGGCGCGCAGCCGCGCGATCCATTTTGCCGGCTCCCAATAGGTGACGCGGGGATCGGTCAGCCCGCCCATCGCCAGGACCGCTGGATAGTGCTTAGCCGCCAGATTGTCGTAGGGCGAGTATGACAGGATGGTGCGAAAGTCCTTTTCGCTCTCGATCGGGTTGCCCCATTCCGGCCATTCCGGCGGCGTCAGCGGCAGGGTGTCGTCGAGCATGGTGTTGAGCACGTCGACGAACGGCACTTCGGCGACAATGCCGGCGAACAATTCGCCGGCCCGGTTGGCGACCGCGCCCATCAACATGCCGCCGGCACTGCCGCCATGGCCGACGATGCGCTTTGCGCCAGTGTATTTGGCATCGATCAGCGCGCGGCCGGCGGCGGCAAAATCGTCGAACGTGTTGGTTTTCTTTTCGCGCTTGCCGTCGAGGTACCAGCCCCAGCCCTTGTCCGCGCCGCCCCGGATATGAGCGATCGCATAGACAAAGCCGCGATCGACCAGCGACAGCCGGTTGGCGGCGAACGAAGCCGGCATCGCCATGCCGTAGGAGCCGTAACCATACAGCAGCAGCGGCGCCTTGCCGTCGCGCTGGAGGTCCTTGCGATGCAGGATCGAGACCGGCACCTTGGCGCCGTCCTGCGCCGTCGCCATGATGCGGGTGGTGACGTAATCGGCCGGGTCGTGGCCGGACGGAATCTCCTGGCGCTTGCGCAAGTTTCGCGTTCGCGTCGCCATGTCGTAGTCATAGACTTCCGACGGCGTCGTCATCGACGAATAAGAGAACCGCAAATTGGTGGTTTCGAATTCATAGCCGCCCATGGTGTCGAGCGAATAGGCCGCCTCATCAAAGGCGATGGCGTGTTCCTCGCCGGTCGCGAGATCGCGGATGATGATCGCGGGCAGCGCGTTGGCGCGCTCCAGCCGCACCATGTGGCCGGCATAGAGCTCGACATCGAGCACATAGATGCCCTCGCGATGCGGGATCAGGTCGCGCCAGTTGGCGCGTTCGGGCGAGGCCAGCCGCGCGGTCATCACCTTGAAGTCGATGGCGTCGTCGGCGTTGGTGAGGATGAACAACTCGTCGCCGCGATCGGCAATCGAATATTGCACGCCTTCCTGGCGCGCCGCGACCAGCCGCGGCGGCGCCTCGGGGTTGGCCAGATCGATCAGGCGCTGCTCGGAGGTTTCATGGTCGCCGCCGGCGATCACGCAGAAGCGCCCGCTGGAACTCTCATGCAAATGGGTGAACCAGCCGGAATCCTTTTCCTCATAGACCAGCGCGTCGTCCGCCTGTTTGGTGCCGAGCCGGTGCCGCCAGACCTGCATCGGCCGGTGGTTGTCGTCGAGCTTGACGTAGAAGAAGCTCTTGGCGTCCGTGCTCCAGACCACGCCGCCATCGGTCTCCTCGACCAGATCGTCGCTGTCCTTGCCGCTGGCCCAGTCGCGCACCCGGATCGAGAAATATTCCGAGCCCTTGGTGTCGGCGCTCCAGGCCTGCAAGCGGTGGTCGGGCGAATGCCGCGCGCCGCCGAACTTGAAATAGCCATGGCTTGCCGCCAGCGCATCGCCGTCGAGCACGATCTGCACATCGCCGCCGCCGCGCGGGGTGCGGCCGAACATCTCATGCTGGCCGCCTTCGCGGAATTTGCGCAAATAAGCGAACGGCCCGTCTGGCGCCGGGACGCTGGAATCGTCTTCCTTGATGCGCCCGCGCATCTCCGCGACCAGCTTCTTCTGCAACGGCGAGGTGTGGCCCAGCAGGCTCTCGGTGTAGTCGTTCTCGGCTTCGAGATATTGCCGGATGTCGGGGTCGAGGATCGAGGGATCGCGCAGCACGTCCTGCCATTTGGCGTCCTTCAGCCACGCATAATCGTCCGTCACAGAGATGCCGTGGGTGGTGAAGGAATGCGGGCGGCGCGGCGCCACCGGCGCCTGCAGGGAAGCGGACTTGGTCGTCGATTGGGTCAAGCGATCCTCGTTGGTTCCTGGAAAAATCAGCCCACGCTCGCCCTTATATCGGGTCGAACGCGCCAATTGCCAGCAGAGACCGCGACGAGACGCTAGCTATTCCGCAGCCGTGCCGCCGCGTTGCCGCCCGGGATGCGGTTGACCGCGAGCACCACTGCAAAGGTGATGATCAGCATCGCAAGGCCGAGTACGGCGATCGCGGCGAGGTCGCCGCTTTCGTTGAGGTCGTAAATCAGGACCGACAGCACCTTGGTCTGCGACGTGAACAGGACGATCGCCGCCGACAATTCGCGCATCACGCCGATGAAGATGAAGCACCAGGTCGCGATCACGCCGGTGCGCAGCAAGGGCGCGGTGATCTGGCGCAGCGATTGCAGCCGCGTCGCGCCGAGGATGCGGCTGGCGTCTTCCAGTTCAGGATGGATGGTCGCGAACGCCGCCTGCAATTGCTGGTAGGCCGACGGCAGATTGATGGTGAGAAACGCCAGCAGCAGGATCCACAGCGTGCCGTACAGCACGAAGGGCGGCCGCGTGTAGCTCAGGAACAGGCCGACGCCGAGCACGATGCCGGGCACCGCGATCGGGGCGGTGGCGAGGAAGCCGAGGAAACGGTGGCCCGAGATCACCCGCCGCGTCGTGACGTAGGCGATCACCAGCGCCAGTGTCGTTCCGATGGTTGCGGTCGCGGCGCCGAGGATCACCGTGTTCTTCAGCGCCAACTGGGTCGACGACAATTCGGTGAACACGAACACGATGTTGTGCAGCGTTGCCGTCGCCGGCGTCACCAGCGTGGTCGCGTTCGGCGAGAACGCCGCGTTGAGCAGCGCCATGTAAGGCAGGAACACGGGGTTCAGCAGCACGATCAGGCAGAACGCTAGCGCGACCCAGCGCCATTTCCCCATTTCGACCGCGCGCGGCGCACCGTATTTGCCGCCCACGACAGAGTAGCCTCGGCGTCCGAGCAGGAATTTCTGGCCCTGCAATAGCAAGATCGTCAGCAGCAGCAGCGGCACCGCGGCAGCGGCGGCGAGTTCGGGCTTTGGCGGATACTGGAACAGGCTCCAGATTTTCGTGGTCATGGTGTGGAAACCGGCCGGCAGCGCCAGGATCGCCGGCGAGCCGAACAGCGTCATCGCCTGCAGGAACGCGATCAGGCTGCCGGCGACCAATGCCGGCAGCGCCAGCGGAATCGTAATGCGGCGCGCCGTGGTCCATGCCTTGCCGCCGAGAATGGCGGAGGCGTCTTCGAGTTCGCCCGGCATGTTGTCGAGCGCGTTGGCCACCAGCACGAACACGAACGGAAAAGTGTAGCAGGAGATGACGAAGATAATTCCGGTCAGCGAATAGATGTTGAAGATATGCGCATCCGACTCGGCGCCGGTCAGGAATCGATAGAGCTGGTTCAACAGTCCGCTATTGGGCGCCGCCAGCAATTCCCAGGCGACCGCGCCGAGAAACGGCGGCGTCACGAATGACGCCGTCACCAGCGCCCGGATGGTCTGGCGCCACGGCATGTCGGTGCGCGACACCAGCCAGCCGATCGGAGCGGCGACGATGCAGCAGATCACCGCCGAGGTCGTGGCGATGATCGCGGTCGTCATCAGGGGATCGAGGAAATCCGGATCGGTAAACAGCTTGACGAAATTCTGCAGTGTTGGGCTTCGCGCCTTGTCGGTAAAGGCATACACGGCGAGCCACGACATCGGCATCACGATCAGCACGATCATGACGGCCGCAAACAGCCACAGCACCGGCTTGGTCCAGTCGATTTTCGCCTTGGCAGGTGCGGTGTCGGTCGCGATGGTCATGTTGAAACTTTCTCGTCGTCATTCCGGGGCGCGCGAAGCGCGAACCCGGAATCCATAGCCCACAATAATGAGTATGGATTCCAGGCCTGCGCCAAGGGGCGCATCCCGGAATGACGAGGGCGGGTCGGGTTGGGCATACTCACACCCGGAACAACTTCGCATAGCGCGTCTTGATCTCTTCCGCCGCCGTCTCGACGCCGGCGGCGTCCTCCTTCATCAGCTTGATGTCGGAAAGCTTTCGGCGGCCCGGTTTCGACTGCACCTGCGCATGCGCGGAATATTGTGCGGTGTAGTCGGCGAAGAATTGCTGGGTTTCCCGCGTGTGCCACCATGCCTGGAACAGTTTTGCCGCATTGGGATTCGGCGCGGTCTTGAAGATGGCGGTCGGCCCCGAGACCGTCGGGGTGCCTTCGGTCGGATACAGCGGCTCGACCGGCTGACCGGCTTCCTTCAGCAGCACGACGCCGTATTCATTGCCGTCGGCCATCACGGCGCGTTCGCCGAGCGCAAGTTTCTTCGGTGGATCGGTCGACGATTGCACCTGCATCACGCGCTGCTTCGACAATTTTTCGAAATACTCCCATCCCAACTCGCGCGCCAGCTGGAAGGTCGCGGTCATGATGGTGCCGCTATAAGCGGGATGGCCCTTGACCATTTTGCCGGCCCATTTGGGGTCGAGCAGGTCCGCATAGCTCTTCGGCGCGTCCTCGGGTTTTACGAGGTTGGTGTTGTAGGCGATCGACGACAGATAGATCCGCGAGGTCGCCGACATCCCGTCAGGATCGCGATAGACCTCCGGAAAATGCTTCGCAACGTCCTCGGGGACGAACGGCATCAGCCAGCCGTTCTTCTTCCAGCTGATGATGTGCGAGGCGTCCGACGTGTTGATGATGTCGGCGGCGCGAATGTTGCTGGCGAATTCCTGGCCGACCCGCGTGAACAGCCGCTCCGAGCCGGAACGCTCGATCTGCACGGAGATGCCGGGATAGGCCGCCTCGAACGCCTTGCCGAGTTTTTCGCCGACCGGCAGGTCCATCGAGGAGTAAAATACCACCTTGCCCTCTTTCCTGGCGGCTTCGACCAGCGCCGGGCTGATCGCGACCGGCGCCGGCGCCTGCGCGCGAACCGGGGATGCGAACACGGTGCCGAGCGCGAGCGCGGCCGAGCCCTTGATGACATCGCGGCGGCTGATGCGTTTTCGCATGCTGATATCTCCTTCGGTCGTCGCCTCAGACGCGGAACAGTTTTTGGTAACGCGCCTTGATCTCTTCGCTCTGGGCCTCGGCGCCCGCGGCGTCTTCCTTCATCAATTTGATGTCCGCGAGCGGCTTGCGCCCGGCATGTTCCTTGACCTGGGCATGCAGCGAACGAAGCCCGCCGGCATCGATCACGATCCGCTGCGCATCCGGCGTGAAGCACTAGTTCTGGAACAGCTTTGCCGCGTTCGGATACGGCGCCGCCTTGAAGATGCCGTTCGGGCCGACGATGAACGGCGTACCCTCGGTCGGATACACGGCCTCCACCGGTTGCCCGGCCTCCTTCAACAGGAAGATGTTGTATTCGGTGCCGTCGGCCATGACGCTGCGCTCGCCGAGCGACAGCTTCTTCGGCGGATCGGTCGCCGATTGCACCTGCATGATGTTCTGCTTGGCGAGGGCCTCGTAATAGGCCCAGCCGATGTCGCGAACCATCTCGAAGGTCGCGGTCAGGATCGTGCCGCTATAGCCGGGATGCGCCTTGACCATCTTGCCCTTCCATTTGGGGTCGAGCAGGTCCTTGAAACTCGTGGGCGCATCCTCGGCCTTCACCAGTTTGGTGTTGTAGGCGATCGGGCTCAGCGTGGCGCGAAATCCGGCATAGGTGCCGTCGGGGTCGCGATGCTCGGGCTTGTAGTGCTTGGCGACGTCCTCCGGCACGTAGGGCAGCAGGATGCCGTCCTTCTTCCAGGCCAGCAGGTGTGCGGCATCGGAGGAATTTGCGATATCGACGGCGTGTACATTGCTGGCATATTCCTGGCCGATGCGCTGGAACACGCGTTCGGCGCCGGTGCGCTCGACCCGCACGTCAATACCGCCGAATTTCTCCTTGAAGGAGGCCGCGATCTTTTCCGACACCGAGAGATCGATCGAGGTGTACCAGACCACCTTGCCTTCTTTTTTCGCCGCCTCGATCAGTTGCGGCGTGATCGCTTCCGCCGGCGGCGCCTGCGCGCGGGCGGGTGAGGCGAACACGGTCCCGAAGGCCAGTGCGGCCGAGGCCTTGAGCGAGCCTTGCAGCACGTCACGCCTTGAAAGTTTTCGTTTCCTCATCGCATCCTCCGCTTCTTCTTTTTATCGGCTCGGCGTTTTCTATCGGCTCAGCGCCCGGCAGCGGTCGGGTGGCAGCGTGAGCCAGACCTCGCTGCCTTTGGCGACGTTGGTCCCGTTCGGTGTGGTGGCGCGCAATGACGTGCCATCGGCCACTTCCAGCATGTAGTCGCGCGCCACGCCGAGATAGACCTGACGTGTGACGGTGGCCTTGATCGCGTTTTGCGGCGAAGCCGGCGTCTGCGTCGACAGCTGGATATCGTGCTGCCGGATCGCGACCGGCGCGGTCTGGCCTGATGTGAGCGGCGCACCGACGACTTGCAGGGTTGCGCCGGCAAAGGAGACGTGGTTGGCATCAAGCGCGGTGCCCTTGATGACGTTGCTGGCGCCGATGAAGCGCGCGACGAATTCGGACTCCGGCCGCGCGTAAATGTCTTCCGGCGTGCCTAGCTGGTCGATCCTGCCGCCGTTCATGACCGCGATCAGATCGGCCGTGGTCATCGCTTCCGATTGATCGTGGGTCACGTAGACCGTGGTGTAGCGGTATTCGTCATGCAGCCGGCGGATCTCGAACCGCATCTCTTCGCGCAAATTGGCGTCGAGATTGGACAAGGGCTCGTCGAGCAACAACGTTTCCGGTTCCACGATCAGCGCGCGCGCCAACGCCACGCGCTGTTGCTGGCCGCCGGACAGTTCGCCGGGATAACGCTGTGCGAGGGCCTCAAGTTTCGTCGTGGCGAGAATCGCAGCGAGTTTTTTCGCGATGGTATCGCGATCCAATTTGCGCAGGCGCAGCCCGTAGACGATGTTCTCGGTCACCGTCATATGCGGCCACAGCGCGTAGCTCTGGAAGATCATCGACATCTTGCGCTGTTCGGGCGGTAGTGTTCGCGCTTTTGACGATACCAGCCGGTCGCCGACATGGATCTCGCCGTCGGAGGGCTCGAGGAAGCCCGCGATCAGCCGCAGCGTGGTGGTCTTGCCGCATCCCGAGGGACCCAACAGGCAGACCAGCTGACCATGGTCGATCCGCAGCGAAACATCATCGACCACTGCCAGCGATCCAAATCGCTTGGTCAGGCCACGCAATTCAACGGACGCCAATCGGTATCCTCCAACGCTTATTGTGCCGGAGTCTGTGTCCGGCTTTTATTGGTATACAGTATAAGCACTAAATATCACCCGCGGGAAAGCCTTGGATGTCAGGGCAGTCCTGAGACTTTGATCGAATTGAATCGGCGGGTTCGATGTCGCGCCCTCTCACATTGTGAGAGAGCGCCAGATTACGCGTTCACGCTTTCGCCGAGCCACTCGATCGCGGCTTCGGTTCCACCCTTGCCGTGGGGAATGTTGAGGGCGTTGAGGCCGACTTCGATGACGCCGAGCGTGCCGAGGATCATCGGCGCGTTGACGTGGCCCATATGGGCGATCCGGAACGCTTGGCCGGCGAGATCGCCGATGCCGAGCCCGAGCACGACGCCGCATTTGTCCTTGCAATAGTTGAGCAGTGCTGCGGGATCGTGGCCGTTCATGACAACCGTGGTCACCGTGTTGGAACGCTCATTGGCTTCGGCGATGTTGAAATTGAGCACCTGGCCCTCGGACCAGACGGCAACGGCGCGACGCACCGCTTCGGCGAGCAGGCGATGGCGCAGGAACGCGTTCTCGAGTCCTTCGGCCACCAGCATGTCGACGGCCTGGCGCAGCGCGAACAACAGATGCACCGGCGCGGTGCCGGCATATTTCCGGTAATGCTCGCTGCCCTCGCGCTCGGTCCAGTCCCAATAGGGCGTGCGCATGTTGGCCTTCTTGTGCACCTCGCGGGCGCGGTCGCTGGCGGCAACGAAGCCGAGGCCCGGCGGCGTCATCAGGCCCTTCTGCGATCCGGACATCGCGACATCGATGCCCCATTTATCCATCTCGAACGGCATGCAGCCGAGCGAGGCCACGGTGTCTACCATGAATAGAGCGGGGTGGCCCGAGGCCTTGATGGCCTTGCCGATCGCTTCGATGTCATTATAGGCGCCCGACGCGGTATCGACCTGCACCGCGAGGATCGCCTTGATCTTGTGCTCCTTGTCCTGGCGCAAGCGCGCTTCGACTTCGGCGGGACGGATCGCGCGGCGCCAGTCGCCTTTCAGCACCTCGACTTCGGCGCCCATCATGGCCGCGGCATTGCCCCAGCCGATCGCAAAGCGTCCGCTTTCCAACACCAGCACCTTGTCGCCGCGCGACAGCACGTTGGAGAGCGTCGCTTCCCAGGCGCCATGGCCGTTGGCGATGTAGATGTAGGAATGACCCTTGGTCGCGAACAGCTTGGACAGATCGGCGAGCAGGCCGTGCGTCAGGTCCAGCATCTCCTTGGAATAGATATCGAGTGCCGGACGGTGCATCGCCCGCAACACGTCGTCGGGCATGGTGGTGGGTCCGGGGATGGCCAGAAATTCCCGGCCCGCGCGAACGCTCATTTGTTTTTATTCCTTGTCGGTAGAACGCGAAGCAAGGCGTCCGGAGGTTGGTAGCGGGATAATATTCGATCAAGGGCCTCATTGTCTGCAACAAACGCACAGCGTTTGTGCATGAGAGCGCAGCGAAGCAATCCAGAGCCCCAAAAAGGCTGCGTCATCTCGGAGCGTTGCGCCAACTCGGAGCAATGGCAGCCATAGCGTTTTCAAGCGAAGTGGAGGCCGGTTCGCGTTAAGAAAACGCGTCAAAAAGGTACTAAGACAGCTATTTTCCCATCGCCGCGGCGATTGCATGCCAGATCTGATCCTTGAGCTCGGTCGCCGGCGGGCTCGGGATCGTCACCGCGGGGCCGTCGCGCTTTTTGCAGGCCTCGACCAGCCGTAGCACCCAGATCTCGCCGTCGGTGTAATAGAGGTCGCCGCCGCCATTATAGCCTGCGATGGTCGGGCCGATGCCGGTCACCTGATATTTCGCCGTCACCATGGCGGCATTTTCGATGTCGGCCGTCAGCACCGCGCGTTCGGCGTCGAGATCGGGGCTGATGTGATGCGTCACGGCGGCGGTGTATCTGCTGACGCCGACGCCGCGATCCTGTGTCGCCGCGCCGAGCCATACCGGGCGCTTTTCCTCGCCCTGCTCCAGCACCTTCCAGTAACGCACGTGGTTGCGGCGGTCGGCGCTGGCGCCGATCGGCTTTTCGTACGCCAAATCCTCGCGACGGCCCTGATAATAGAGGTTGCTGACCGGCGCATCCCTGTAGGGACGGTCGAGCAACACGGAGCCGACGATCTCGATCGATGATTTGAGCGTGATCGGATCGGCGGGATACCATCCGGCTTCGTGCATTGCGCAGATCACGTCACGCTGGTCGCCGATCAGTCCGACATTCATGGGATCGCCGGGAATGCCCTGTTCGGTTCGCGTCACCATCGGTAAATTCGCAAGGCCCTTCTGGTGCTCATAATGCGTCCAGAGCGCGGGCAACACGATGTAGGCAAGCAGGCCATAACCACAGAGGATGAACAGCGTCAGCGTCAAGGCACGGCGAAGTCCGTGCAGCCGCCGCCGCGGTGGTGACGCAAAGTTTGGAGTGCCGGGCACTGCTAGCGTTTGGTCTCACGGCAGCCTGCGGCTTCGGCGTCCTCGACCGAGCAGAACCAGCGCGTGCCTTTGCTGACATGCATCTCGATCTTGGCGTACCAGCGGCTGGTGGGCTGGTGATAGATGCATTCACCGGACCGGTTGACATTGCCCTTGATCGTGCAGTCGGGCGACGGTGCGACCGAGCCGGAGGCCGACGCCTGCAGGATGGTGCTGGCGTTCTCGGGCGGCTTGGCGGCGCCGAGAATGGCGGTCTTCTTGTTGCGGGCGCGCCAGTCCCACGGCGCGATGAACGCGCCCTGCCACATGCCGAGCTTGGCCTCGCGCGCGGCTTTTTCATCCGGTTCGTAGTCGCGGGAAATCCGGACGAACGCCAGCGCCCAGCCGTTGGCCACCATCCATTTCTGGATATCTTCGCCGTCCACATCGCAACGCGCCACCGTGCGGCCGCGGCGGTCCGTGGTGCGAACGTGGCAGACCCAATTCTTGTTACCGACATGCTTGATCAGCGCCTCACGCGCGGCGACACCGCAGGTCCAGCGTTCACCCTTGTTGTTGAGGCAGAGCTGATCGCCCGACGGCGCATCGATGCCGCCCAGGCGAATGCGCGTGTTGCCGATCTGGATCTGGTCGCCATCGCGGATTTTCGGGACGCCGGTGATGTCGGCGGCGTGTGCCAGCGCCGGCAGCAGTAACATCAGAACGGCGCAAAAAAGCGTCTTCGTTTTCCAGATCGTGGCTGTCATCGGCGTTCCCGGTGCGCGATTCCGCACAATGCTTGCGCGGATTGTGCGGGCATTGAGGCCGGCTTGCCAGTGCTCTGGGGCCGGTTGGCTTTCAACTTCCCGCGAGAAATCAGCGTGTTTGGCTATTCCCAGCTTACGATTTTGTCTCGTGCTGCCTATCCCTCTTTCGTGGGATAGGCTCTCAGCCGCCTTTGCCCCGCATCATCACCCCGCGCGCCAGCGCCAGGCCCATCAGCACGAAGGCCGATGTCACCTCGGGACCACCGACCAGGATGCGCGTCGGGGTCTTCATCTTGTTCCATTCATAGGCCTTGTACGGTCCATGCCGGCCGCCTTCGCCGAGATGGGCGGCGATGCAGTGCAGCGCAGGCGTGAAGCTTGCCGGGTCGGCGCCGAGATGCGCCAGCGCCATCAGGGCCAGCGCCGCATCGAAGGCATTCATCTCGTGGGCGATCAACTCGGTCTGCACATAGGCCAGCACCCGGCCGCGGATGAAGCCGAAGCTGTCGTCGGGGTCGATCGCCTGCCGGGCCGCCAATGGCAGCGCGATGAACGCCGCGTAGCAGCGGCCGAAATAAGCCGAGTACAATTCCGGCAGATAATAGATATGCGAGCGCGGGTTGGTGAACGCGCCGCTCTCGACCAGCCGTTTCTGGAAGCCGATGATGCGCTGAAGCATCTCCAGCCGGGCAGGCGTCTCGATGACCTTCCAGCGGTCAAGGTTGCGGAAGCTGACTTCGAGGATGTCGAGATTGAGCGTGGGGTCGAGGTCGTTGCCGTAGGGGCGGTCGCCGGCGAGATTGTCGATCCAGGTGACGACCCCGCCTTCGTAGTCGACATTGTCGTTCAGCGGCACCGTCACGCGCGGCTCGTTGGCGCCGCTGCGGACCTGATAGCCGGCGTAGAAATCCAGCAGCGGCTGGTCGAGGATCGGATCGGTCGAGCCGGCTTGCGTCGCCGCCGAGAACGAGCACGCCGTGGTGTCGCAATCCGGCACGTAGATGCCGAAGCCGAGATCCTGCTTGATCTGGGAAAAGAACTTCGAGAACCGCGGATGCGGCAGTGGCGCCAGCGCGGTGACGACGCGCACCGTCGAGCCGTCATGCGAGGGAACTTCCTCGGCGCTGGTGGTCAGACAAAAATCGACCATGTCGGAGATGGCGCGGCGCGAGGCCGCGGTCTGGTCCGCCGAGGCCAGGCCGGTTTCGACAAAGCTCAGCAGCGCCTCGGTGAAGAAGGCGTCGTAATAGGCCGAGCGGTGGCGGATCTGCATCGGCTCCCACATCGGCTCGGCGATGCCGCTCCAGGGCGGGTTGATCAGGGCGCGGGCCGGCGAATGCGCGATGAAGATCCGCGCCAGGCTGAACAGCAAAGTCGAGTTCTTGTAGCCGCGTGCGTTGAGGCCGGTCAGCGCCGCCAGCATTTCGCGCCCGCCCATGTCGGCATCGCCGAGCAGGTTGAAGGCGGCGTAGGTCGGGATGAAGCCGTTGCTGGCGAAAGACCGCAGCAGATGCGCGCCGCAGGTGCGGATGATGTGGTCGATCTCGCTGAGATCGGGTGCCTTTGCCGGGGCCTCCGCCGGTGCCGGCCGCGGGTGCCGGACGTCGATCGTCGCCATCAGCTCGGCGATGGGTTGGCCGATCGCCTCCCAGTCCGGCGCGTCATCGTCGCGGGCGCGGGTCAGCGCCGTGCGCAGTGCTTCGAGGCGGCGCTCGTCGCGCAGTTGCGGAAGCCCGGTCCGGCGCAACAGCGGCCGCAAGGCCGGGTTGCCGAGCGCAGTCCGGTAGAACTTTCCGAGATGGGGATCGCCGCCGGCGTAGCTCAGGAGCAGGGGGTCGCAGACGTCATAAAGCGATGGGCCGTCCTTGCGGGCGGTCAGCGCGCGGTAGGCGGCGCCGGCGAAATATTGAAAGCCCATGCAGTCTCTTTTCGCCGGGAGCGTGAATCGAGGGCCGCCGAATCCGCCGCCGGCCTGCAAGCCATTGAAAATGATACAAATCCACGGGAAACACAAATGTGACCGATGTCACGGAGATTGTCCCGATTTGGTACCATAAACAAGACTAGGGAACGCCATGCAGCAAAGAAGGTTGCCCGGAAAGGTCCTGCGGGTTAATGGTTTCTTTGTTGCGGTGCCGCAAATTGAGCTCAATTGGACGGCACACCCTTTGCAACCCCTCAAACCTAAACGGTACTGGCGCGACTAACTGGCGCGCCTTTTTTAAACAGTGCCTTGGTCAACGATTGGGAATTGAATGATGGACGGTAAGCTTCGCATTTCCCGCCGCTCGGTCACCGTGGCAGCCGCTTTGGTTGGCCTGGTGTCGCTGGCGATCGGCGCCCATGCCGCGCTTAACAAGCGTTCGCTTGATGCCGCCAAGGCGATCGCGACCGAGCAGAATTCCGACGTCGCGACCAAGGCCTCCCGCATCGCACTCGTGATCGGCAACGGCCACTATCCCGACGCGTCGGCGCCCCTGGCGCAGCCGATCAATGATGCCCGCGGCCTGACCGCGGCGTTGCGCGGCAAGGGCTTTGACGTCGACGTGGTGGAAGACGCCACCAAGGACGACATGGCCCGCGCGATCGGCCGCCTCAAGGCCAGGATCAAGCCCGACACCGTGGTGATGCTGTTCTTCGGCGGCTACGGCGTCCAGGTCGGCCGCGAGAGCTTCATGATCCCGGTCGATGCCGCGATCTGGAAGGAAGCCGACGTCCGCCGCGACGGCGTCAGCATCGAAGCCGTGCTCGACGCGATGAAGGAGCAGGGCGCCAAGGCCAAGCTCGTCGTCGTCGACGCCTCCCGCCGCAATCCCTATGAGCGCCGCTTCCGTTCCTACTCCCACGGTCTGGCGCCGATCTCGGCCCCGGAAAACGCGCTGATCCTGACCTCGGCGACGCCGGGCAAGGTCGCCGACGATTCCAAGGGACAGTACAGCGTGCTGATGTCGGAGCTGCTCAACAACCTCGCAGCCCAGGCTGGCGCCGAAACCGCCTTCAACAAGACCCGCGTCGCGATCTCCCGCGCCAGCGAAGGCGAGCAGGTTCCGTCGGTGTCGTCCTCGCTGCTGGAAGACATCCGCATCGGCGGCTGATCGAAGCGAGACAATCATCGGATTTATCGTCATGCCCGGGCTTGTCCCGGGCATTTTCGTGCGCGGCTACTTCTGCTCCGCCGCCACCATCACCGGACGCACCGGATCGCCCTCGCGCAGCAGCGCGCCGGCGCGGGCGACGACGATGTCGCCTTCGACGATGCCCTCGCGGATTTCGACCTGGCCTTGCGACATCAGCCCGGTTTCCACCCGCCGCGTTTCGACGCGCTGGCGCTTCACCACCTGCACCACGGTGCCGGCATTGCCGTAGAGGATCGCGGTCAGCGGCACCGAGATGCCGCAGCTCTGGCCGGTCTTGATCTGCGCACGCCCCGATGAATTCACCAGCAGGCGGCGGTTGGTGGTGACGGCGATGAAGACCTGGGCGAGCTGGCTGTTGGGCTCGACCGTGGTCGAGAGCCGCCGTACCCGGCCATCGACTTCACCGGCGCCGATCACCTTGATCCGGGCGCTCTGATTGATCTGAAGTTTGGCGATGTCGCGGGTCGGCACCAGGCCGACCAGGTCGAACTCGCTGCGCGCGATGATCGAAAACAGCGCCTCGCCCTTGCCCGACGCCATGGCGCCGACCGCTGCGGTCGAGGCCGAAACCAGCCCCGCCACCGGCGCCTGCACGAGCACGGTGCCGCCCTCCGGCAGCGTCAGGCGGGCGAGCGTCTGCCCCGCGGTGACGGTGTCGCCGGCATCGATCAGCACTTCGGCGACCTTCAGCCCGATGCGCTCGGGCCGCACTTGCGTTTCCTCGCGCGCGATGATGGTGCCGGACACCTCGACATTGTTGCCGAAGCAGGATTTTGCCGCCTTGAACACCGTGACCGCCGCACCCCTCGGCGCGTTTTCCTCATCGGCGGCGAAGGCCTGCGGTGCGGCGAGGCCGAGCGCCGCCGCAAGCATCAAGGCAGGCAGTTTGAGGTCGCGCGCGGTGGTCATCGGCGTTTTGTTTCCCGTTTCCGGGGTCATGGATACCAGATGCCCGACCGGCGCGCCAAGCGGCAAAGACGCCCGCTCAGCCTCTCGCCAAGCGGAGTATTTCCGCGATCGGCTGGCCCGCCGCCAGCGGCACGCCGGCCAGCTCATCCGCGCGCGCGATATGCGCCGCGATCGCCGGATTGATGTCAGCCGCATGCGTCATCGCCAGCATGTGACCGGCCTCGGGCAGATGGCGGACCTCGACGCCATCCATGATCGCCGCCAGCCGGCGCACGACGCGTTGCGTCAGGTTCGGCGATTGCCCGCCCGAGAACAGCAGCGTCGGCACCCGTAATGACGCTGCCGCCATCGTGACATCCTGTTCGGAAAACGCCGCCATGAAATCGAACGCCAGCCGTTCGGCGTGTTCGATCATGCGGATGCGCGCCGTCGGCGACAGTTCCTCGCGCGGGCCGGAGCCGTTCCAGAACTTGGCAAACTTGTCGATCGCCTCCAGCACCGATCCGTTCCAGAGATCGCGGCTGACGTCGCGCGCCAGCTCGGCGAACTGGTCGTGCAGCCGCCGGTCCGCGGCACTTTCCAGCAGCAGCGTCGGCAGCACCGGCTCGATCAGCGAGAGGCTGCGGATGCGATGCTCGAACGCAGGGTCCGTCGCGATCTTGAACGCGATGGCGCCACCATAGGAATGTCCGACCAGATGGATCGGACCGCTGGCCTCTCGAAGATGTTCGCGCAGGGCGCTCACCTCCTGCGCCAGCGTCATCGGCAGATCGAGCAGGCAAATGTTACGGCCATAGCCGATCAGATCCGGCGCGATCAGCTTGACGCCGGGTCCAAGTTCGGCGCCGAGCTTGGCCCACTGGCGTCCCGAACCGAGTGAGCAATGCAGCGCGACGACGGAGCTTCGAGCGTCTTTGCGTGAAAATACCTGAGTCGAAATGTTCATCGAACGATCCTTCCGGTGTCTTCGTAGTCTCTCCGTCATGGCCGGGCTTGACCCGGCCATCCACGTCTTCCTCGCTTACGAGCGACAAGGAAGTCGTGGATGCCCGGCACAAGGCCGGGCATGACGCGCTAGGTGAGCGAGGTGCCAAAGCTTGCAAAATCATCGCTTGGTAATCACCACTTCGAGATATTCGCTCGGCACCACCAGGCTGCCGTTGGTGGCGCGGTTCATGCGCACGATCAGCGCGTGCAGATCGTTGTGCAGCTCTTCCTGCTTGGCCGGCTCGAGCGCGGCGAACGCCTTCAGCACCGGGCCGTAGAACGTCTTGAACACGTCGAGGAAATGTTCCGCCGAGCGGTAGCGGAAATTGAACAGCCGCGATTCGGCCTTGATCGAGGCCGCGCCCGCATCGAACATCTCGGTGAGCCGTGCGCGCGTGCCCCACATTGCCGGCGATTTCGCGCCGGCCGGCGGCGGCAGATGTTTGCCGAGTGTCTTGAACACCTGGCCGATGAAACCGTCCGGCGTCCAGTTGGCGAGGCCGATCTGGCCCTTCGGCTTGCACACGCGCAACAGTTCGGAGGCCGCCTTGTCCTGGTTCGGCGTGAACATCACGCCGAAGGTCGACAGCACCACGTCAAAGCTGTCGGTGCCGAACGGGAGATTCTCCGCATCGGCCTCCTGGAATTCCATCGTCATGCCTTCGGCCTTCGCGCGCGCCTTGCCGCGCTCGAGCAGCGCGGGCACGTAATCGGTCGAGGTCACGTCGCACCAGCGGCGCGCCGCGGCGAGCGAGGCCATGCCGTTGCCGGCGGCGACGTCCAGCACCTTCGATCCCGCCTTGAGATCCATCGCCTCGCACAATTCCTCGCCGACGATCTGCAAGGTCGAGCCGACGATAGCGTAATTGCCTGACGACCACGCCGCCTGCTGCTTGGTCTTGATCGCGGCCAAATCTGGTGTAGGTGCCGGCGTCGGGATCATGGTCGGGGCGGTGGCGGTAGCTGTGGTGGCCATGCGGTTTCCTCCTCTGTGGCATGCGGTCACGGGGGTGACCGCGCTGAACCGAACATGCCGCTGGGAGGACCTAAAGACTCTGACAGGGGGCTGATTTTGCCTTGAGGCCACCCTGATTTTTCTGTGAGGTGCCCCACACGCATGGTGATGGTGAGGGGGTAAAGGCTGGGTCAGCGCGCTCTCGTCATCCTGAGGTGCGAGCGCAGCGAGCCTCGAAGGATGGACACAGCCCGTGGCCCATCC
>JBOHIT010000598.1:0-11456 GCA_050726155.1 Bradyrhizobium sp. | reverse complement strand
CCGTTCCTGCGTAATCGCGACCGGCTCATCCGATCTGGGTGAAGTGCGATGGAGTTCGGAATAGACACGCTCCTTGGGCAGCCCGAGCGCCTTGTGAAGGCGCTCCAAGAACTTCACCTCTCCTGGGTTGACGCTATCGGCTCCGCCAATGACCGCGACGGCGGCATTGGCGATCGCCTCTCGTTCGGCGTCGCTTCTTTCGGCCAGGCGTTTCATGACGCGTGCCTGCTTTGGTGGACTATTAAAAATAGTCACGGCGAACGCGATCAAACGAGCTCGCTCGACTCCGCTGAGATCCTTGCCGCCCTTGATTCCCGCAATGACCCGCTGCAGCTCCTCGCTCGATGCTTCGCCATCGGAAGCCGCCGCTAAAACAGCGACTTCGACCTGAGCCTTCATCGACCGATAAGGGGCCCGCTCTGGATCGACCGGACCGCCGCCCGCGGCCTTGAAAACGAACACTTGGTCGTCGAGCTGCGGGGCTCCGCCTCCGAAACGTCGATCCGGTTCGATTGCCACGTCGATGCGGTCCAAAGCCTGACCCAGTTGATCGGCTAGGGCAGGCGAAACCTTGCCATTCTCCGGCAAGTCAAATTCGGCCAATTTAAGCATGTCGCGCATCTTGGTACTTGCGCGGTTGTGTTCACCCATCAGCTCCGCCAAACGCTGGTTAAACTGGTGGAGCGCACCGAAGTCCGGGTCCTTCAGTAGTTCGTCTGGCAACAGCATCGCACTCTGCACGGAATTCCGAACTTCCGGTCGCCTGCCTACCAACCGGCTGAACCCATCGAGCTCTTCGGTGCAATCCTGGACGAGCTGCCTCAACGGCTCGGGGGAAGTGGCGACCTTGCAGATGTCCGGGTAGTTTTCGTGAGGGCCATGAACCTCGACCTCGAAGACGCCGCTCGCGGCGCGATACGTCAATCTGATGTTGCCTTTGACCGCGACCGTCAGACCCTCGGGGAATCTCGTCCGAAAGCGGATGTGCCACAGTGCCACGAACTCGTCGAAACACCGGACGGCGGCAGTCCGGAGATAGACATCCGGCAGGGCAAGCACCCAAAGCAACGCGTCTTCGGACAGGATCGTTCTGGATTGGGTAAGCCGTCTTCCCAAGTGCAGTCGCACGGCAATGTCGATCTCGGACGATCCCGACCGTTCGGCCGATGGCTGCGGCACCTCAGGCGGTATTCCGGCCGCGCAACGCGAAAAATCCAGAAAGGTCTTGGCGTAGCCGCGAAAGGAATGGCTGTCTCCGTAGACGGACAGGAGACGTTCTACCTCTGCGACCATCCGCGGTGTACTGGCGAGATCCCGGTCGATGAACTGACGGTGTTCCAGACCGTAGAAGAACAGGAACACGTGCCCTACCCCGTAGGTCGCACCTTGACGACCACCGGACATCCAATCCAGGAATGCCCTCCGGGCGGCCGGAGTGATCTCCGCGTAGGACGGCCAATACGGCATCGACGTCCCCGTGACGTCCGGAGACGATGACCGGGCCGCCAGCTTAGGATTGATGACGTATTTGTCGATCTCGTGATCTTCCACGACAATCGAGACACCTACGTAGAAAAGCCCCCCGGAAATCGGAATTCCCTGAACCGTCACGGATTCTTTCGGTTCGACCCACCGGGCAGCGCCGCCGGCCGGACCGGCGGTTGGGGCCTGACGAAATCCGAAATGATCACGTGCCTCAACCTGCGGCGTCGTAGGTCCGGGTGCAAGTCTCGTTGCGCTTCGTGGCAACGCCGGCGGTGCACTGGCAGCCGCAGTTTTTCGCCTTCCGATCTTGGAAAAGAAATACGCCAGCAACAGCAGGGTGCCGGCGACCACACCGAACACGGCAATCGCCGCTGCATTCTCCACAATGAATCGGTAAACTGCGCCCAAGGCTGCCAGCAGCAAAACCAGCACGATCAGAATGCCCATTCCCGCAGGAGAACTACCCTTTCGACGCCCCATCCCAGCACTTCAAGTCCCATTTTAGCGGATCGAGCAGGCCTGTCGCCTCGGAAACGGCAAGCGCCAGTTTTCGCCCCAAGCCGGCCCTATCACTCGAATGCTGCAGCCGAACGTCCCACGGGGTATAACAGCCAGCAAGCACAATCATAGAAAAGCAAAATGCCGAACCCCACAATTCATCTTTCAGATAATGTGACACTCCACAACCTACTGTTTTGATTGAATTTATCGGAGAACGCAGCGCGTTGGGCGACCGCGTTCAGGGCCCAGGCGGTCATTCGGCTTGGCCACAAGCGTGAACGAACAGACGTGGCTGCTTGCTGACGCTTGATCAGTTGATTTTCGCGCGCGTGGGATTCGTCGATGGTTCGTTGCAGCTGTCCAATGTCCATGCCGAGACACTCTGCGCCTTGCCGTTTAGTGGCAATTATCAAGCGCGCGAAGGTGATTGTAGCCGTCACTGCGAAGACAGGGCCTCACTGGCATTGACACAGTCGCAAACACTAGAGTCCCTGCGCCAATTCAGCGATACCGGGACTGACTTTCAGCTCGGCGAAACGAGTATGATGGATACGTTCAAAAATCCTCAACGTGCAGATGCCGAGCTGGCTGGCGGTGCGGAGCCAGTGGTCAAGGGCGATTCCGTCTCCTTGCAGGTAGACCTGATTGAGCTTCGTCGTTCCGGCCCCCTCCTCGATCGTCAGGTTTGCGGTGATGGATTTTTCGTTGGGGTGGGCGCCAAATTGGATCAGGCGCTCGTATAATTCGTTGTAGGCCGCCGACAACCTTCGGGTCCAGTTTGGTGAGCGCAGCCTTGATCCTTCCGCCGTGAAACTCGTCGCGAACGCGCTGCTTAGCTTTTTTATCGGTGTCCCGATCAAACCAGGAGCGAGCCAGCATGGGGTCATCAGCGATCAACGCGGCATACCCGGCAAATTCCAGTGAAAGCCGTAGCACCGCCATGCCTTCTACAAGCGCGCCGCCAAATCCCAAAGCAGCGGCCGACCTGAACGCCGAATGCGAGCGGAAAAACATCATCAGCGGCACGATGGTCTCGACGGTGGGTGAAACGGGCTTCCAGTTCTCGGAAATCTCAGCCATCACGTCGTCAATACGGCACACCCTGTGCGCCTCCTCCTTATTTGCGAACACAGCGATCGAATTCGCCCACAAGCTTTCCAAATAGCCAGTGAGCTTTGGCGTTTCCCAGCCAGGTGGACGGTTAAGCGGTAGTGCCATGACAATTGTCCTGGGTGTCGAAGCAGGAAGCAGCAAGAGCGATTTCACTTCTTGGCCAAGGCCTTCAGCCTAGCCTGTAGCAGACCTGCCGGCAGACGGATCAGAGGATCATTGAGCCAGGCGTTCAGGCAATCGATCAGCTTACGATTGGTGAGCAGCCCGCCGGTCTGAATTTCATCGGTAACCCAGATCACACCATGGACCTCGCAGCCCTTGCCCACCGCAATATTCCGAAGTTCGGCGTCGCCCGTCAGCAGGATCGAATCGACGATGTCTTCGGCCAAAACCAGAGAGAAGCAGTCTTCAGCCGTCAGCTTAGTGTTCTGGGAACGAAGGGCAATTGCACGACCGACCTGGCCTGGATCAAGGTCCACCTGTACGAGGCCGGCGCTGGCAAGACGCCGCCAGTCCTTCTTGGTGAAATCAAGGAGTTCGTTGTGTGCGACGGGCAAAGCGACGACAAAGTCGTATGGCAATTGAAGCATAACCTCAACGAGGTTCACCTTATGCAGATCTATCAGGCAGGACGCATCGTTGATGACGATGCGCCTGCCTTTACTGCTCGCCTTTGACCGCGCGCTCGACATCTGCGATGGGCTGTCTCAATAAGGTAGCAGCTTTGGCTGACGGGATAATTCCCTCTGCCAGCGCACGATAAACGTATGCCTCGAATCGCTGCGGCTTCTCTAGCCTCGCAGTTTCACCATCCAGCTTCAATTCTTCAGGTTCGGCCTTCAACCAGGCGCGGGCTGGCGTCCGGAAAAGGCTTTTCAAGTTGGCTTCGGAAATGATGCCGACATCTTTGAGCCGATAGTGAAGCGCCATCATGGACACGCCATACAGGTGCTTGAGCCGTACCAGCTCTCCATAAGCGAAAGCGGTGCGGCCGGTGCCCACTTCCTCCCTGAGGTGATCTGCCGGCACCAGGAACGCGCCCGCAAAGCGGTCCATCGCTTTTTCAGGTTTGGCCGCGCCGCATTCTCCAATGACGGCATGTGCCAGTTCGTGAGCCAGCGTAAACCTGTTGCGCTCGACGTTGACGTTACGTCGCACAACAACACGAATGGGCGGCTTGTTTTCGGGCCGCTTAACCTGACAGGTGAGTCCAAAAAATCCATCGTGACCATCGATTTCAATGACGCGCACGTTCCGCTCCTCCAGAAGCGCGGTCATACTCGGGATTGGATCACCTCCCAGATTCCATTGCTCACGAAGCCAGACGGCTCGGGCTTCGGCTGCATCCAGATCGTTTATCTCGGCAGCCTTGATTCCATCCAGCGCGCTGGGCTTCTCGGGCAGCGCCAGGATGTCCTCGATCGCAAGGTAGCGCTCGACGTGATCGATAACTTCCGCCTCCACGAGCGCTCGCTCCTTCTCAGACGTGCCTGAGCGCTTGCGAAACTCGACGCCGTCGAGCGCGGTGACCTGGTTGCTCATGAGGAAGTCGAGCGACACGCCGAGCCCCTGGGCGAGTCCTACCAGGACGCCCGAACTGGGGAGCATCTCCCCCATTTCATACTTGTTGATGGCTTGCGGCGAGACCTTGGGAGTCACCTTTTCCGCCAGCGCAGCCAAAGACAGCCCGGCTCGCAGGCGTGCAAGCCGAAGTCGTTCTCCAAATGCCATGGTTCCAAATCTCCCGTTGCTGGGTTGACATTTGTTATTTTTGATGCAATTTATCAACCTGTGGTTAATGTATATGTCAAAAGTCCTTATATATCAACCCTAGCTGACGAAAACTGAGCACGCGTGAAGCAATTTCTCCACATCAAGTGGCTGAGTCGCATGCGCGGTCAAAGCAAAACGAAGGAGATCGGCATGTCCGAGGCTGCAGAAAAGGTGAAGACGATCACCATCATCGTCGACGGCACGCCGCACGAGGTGCCGAAGAAGGAGAAGATCACTTATGCCGAGGTCGTGACGCTGGCGTATCCCGACTACCCGCAGCACCCGGAGACCACCTACTCGGTCACCTACACCCGGGGCCACAAGGAAGGGATTCTGTCGCCGGGCGGCAGCGTCGAGGTCAAGGAAGGGATGGAATTCCGTGTTAATCGAACTGGCCAGTCATAACGAGGCCATCCGTCGGCTCCTCGAAAAGGGCTACGCCCTGAGGTACGATTCGGATTACCTCGTCGTGCGCGACATCCCCTACCTTGATAGCCAGTTGGCGCTCCAGGTAGGGGCCATCGTCACGAAGCTCATCTTCGTCGACAAATTCCAGGTCAAGCAGGATGACCACCAGGTCTTCTTCGCCGGCGGGGTGCCCCATGGGCTCGACGGTAAGGCCATTCCGAACCTCGGTGGTGGCGCCACGTCACTGCCGCTTGGCAAGACCGACGTTGCTGTGCAGCGATCGTTCTCCAACAAGCCGGCGTCGGGCGCGTTTCCTGACTTCTTCGCCAAGATCGAGCACTACCGCAACCTGATCGCTGGGCCGGCGGAGCACCTTCACGGTTTCAACCCCCTCACCTTCAATGTCGACAATGATGTCGTCGCGGACTCGGTCTTCAAATTTCGCGACTCGTTGACCAGCCGGGCCGAGATCGGCGATCTGGCGGCTGTGTTCAAGAATGAGGTTGTTGCCGTCATCGGCCTTGGAGGCACCGGCGTGTATCTGCTGGACTTCATGGTGAAGACGCCGGTGAACGAAATCCGCGGCTTCGATGGCGACTTTTATTATGTCCACAACGCTTATCGCTCGCCGGGCGAACTGACCGAAGACGATCTGGGCAAGGCCAAGGCCGCCGTTTACCAGCGGCGCTACGATAATTTTCGCAAGAATCTCAAGCTCGAACAGAAATTCATCGACAGCTCGTCGGCGGCCGATCTGGAGGGCGTCACGTTTGCTTTCGTCTGTGTGGATAAGGGGTCTGCCCGCGCCGAAATCTTCGATCTGTTGATCCGTTTGCGCATTCCCTTCATTGACGTCGGGATGGGGCTAAACCGGAAGCAAGGGCCTCTGGCCGGGACGCTCCGCGTTACCTGCTACTCGCTGGAGAAGGCATCGGAAGTCCGCGACATGCAACTTGCGGAGTTGACGGATCATCCCGATGACGAATACCGCGCGCAGGTCCAGATCTCCGAACTGAACGCGATGAACGCCGCCATGGCCGTCATGCTCTATAAACAATTCAAGGGCTTCTACGTTCGCAATGATGCGTCATATCATTTGCTGTTGGACACGACGAAAATGCGAATTTACGGGCAGGATGACTCGTGAACACAATCAAGCTTGAGCGCGTTCAATACGTTCCCAAACAGCTGGTACCGGGCACTCTCTATGTCTCCGAAAAGTATTCGGTGGCTGCCCACCTCTGCGCCTGTGGATGTGGCAACAAGGTGGTGACGCCGCTGGGGCCGGCGGAATGGTCTTTCAGCGAAAAGATGGGCCAAGCCTCACTCTGGCCATCTGTCGGCAACTGGCAGCTGCCCTGCCGTTCCCACTACATCATCGGCAACGGGAACATTCATTGGGCGGGCGCGTGGTCGGACGCGCAGATCGCCGCCGGCCGCAGTGCTGAGGAACACCGGCGCCAAGTTTATTACGCCGAAAAGGCGCAATCGGAAGGTTTCCTGAATTGGCTGTGGCGGTTACTGCAAAAGCTGTTCGGGCGCTGAACGCTATTAGGCTGCATCGGCGACTTGTGCCGGCAGCCGCGCTGCCGTGTTATGCTGCGGCATGAGCAAGCGTCACGTCGGCAAGACCTGCGTTTATTGCGGCACCGCCCCGGCTGCCACGATGGATCACATCTTCGCGCGGGAATTCTTTCCGGTCGAACAGCGTGCAAATCTGCCAAAGGTGCCGGCCTGCAGCTCCTGCAATGGCACAAAGAGTCGACTTGAGCACTATCTAACGGGGATTCTCCCATTCGGCGGCAGGCATAATGATGCCCTGGTTGCCCTGAAGGATATGGTGCCCGCTCATCTGGAGAAGAACGCCAAACTCAAGAACGCCCTCAGCGCTGGGCATCGGCAGGAGCCGATCAATCAGAACGGGGCCGTAACCCCGGCCATGACCATCCCGTTCGACAGTGACCGCGCTGCCGAACTGTTCAAGTTCATCACGCAGGGCTTGCTGTATCATCACTTCGGCGTTTTGCTCGATCGCCAGAAGCATGGCGCTTGGGCCGGATTCTTGAACGCCCAGGGAGAGGAGTTTCATCAAAAGCTGCTCGCCCTGAACAGCCCGGCGCGAGTACAGGCCAACATTGGCGATGGTGCATTTATCTACGAAGGAGCACAGGGGACTGACATTCCGGAAATGTCGATCTGGATTTTTACCGTGTATGGCGGACTCCAAACCAGTGGTGATCCCGACGAGCCGAAAGCCGTCGCGCGATTTGTAGGCGGGGTGACTGCCTCGGCCGGCGCGCTGGATCGCTTCAGCCAGTTTATTAAATAAGCCTCAGCCGGTCAGCCTCCATACTTTTTGATCGTGAACGTGCAGCCTTGCCAAAGCTCCTCGGCGCACTTTCGGTCGATCTTGCGAGAATCCTCAAAGGAAATGCCCACACCATTAACCCAGCAATAGAATAGCTGAATAACACTCAGCGTCGTTTCCAACACCAGCTTCTCGTCACCCACCTTCATTGGTGCGATGATTTCTCCATTCCTTTCGGCCTTGGTCTGGGTCAGGTAATGCGCGACGTGCTTGTTGCGCAGGTTACGGATCGACTTCAGCTTTTCCGACTTGTGCATGGCTCGGCCATCAGCAATGGCTTTGCGCAAACCGGCTATTGCATTTTGCGCATGCTCTTCCCCGCGCTGTTCGTTCACCCGCTTCATTAAGCGGGCAGCTATTTCCCGCTCTTCGGCGGGCTCGTTCCTATCGAGCGGCTCCGGCATCCTGGCATACTGGTCACGTGCGACCTGCGCCAACGCGCTAATAACGTCCTCGTGGTCGACTAGCTCGATGACAGAGGGAACGGCCTCATTATCAATGTGGGCCTGATCCCAAAGCGCGCTCAATCTCACAAGCTCAATCTGATGAAGCGCCTCACGGAAGACGTTGAACGCATTTGCTGCGTAAGAACGCGGAATCTGCTTTGAGAGCTGGTCGGAATAGAGAACAATGGCGTTGTTTTCGCAGATATCCAGTAAATAATGGGCGTGGTCGACCAGGCGCTCGGTAAGCCGCTTCGCTTCCGCGATTCGTTTGCTGACTTCCCACGTCTCCCACATGCATGCTCCTATCGATAGCCGCGCCGACGTTTCCTAATCCAGGCCGCGATGAGCGCAAGTTCATCAAGGCCACGGGTAGCGTGTGTTTATGGACGTCCCGCCGTGGCCGATGGGCCCCCACTCTCGCACAAGCGACCACTGTCCGAACATATCAGGTTGCACGTCAAGTTTGTAAAACCGCGCCATATTGCGGTAGCTGTCCAATCGGTTCAGCGTGATCGCGCTTATCCCGGCCGCGCTGACGTGTCTTCCAGATCGGCCAACGCCCCTTGATATGGTCGAGGAGCTGGCACAAACGATTTGGCCGATCTCTCGCTTGCCCTGACCGGCATCGTGCATAAACCGTAACGCGAAATTGAGAACGTGGAGACAGAAGGCGAAGTGCAAAAGCCCGCTGTCCTCGGGTTTTTCTGAGGCTCTGCCCCGAATTTCTCGGATCAGCGGACTGCTTGGCTAGGACGGAAGGATTCGGACCGATAGATGGCCAAGTTGCTGATTCGACAGGTTAGAGAGCCTTCGAGATCAAATAGCGAAGAACGCCGATTCGCGTCTCGGACAGGGGCACGACTCTTCGCTGCGAGCCTATCACGGCGATGGGCCCGACAACGATTAGGTCAAACAACCGGAGCGGCCGCCCTGCCCATCGGGTAGCTAAAACCTGCATAGACAAACGCCCTGCTGATCGTGTGGCAGTCCTCTTCCGAAAGTCCCTCGCGGCGCGCCACCTCGTACCACGTGCCGCGCACCTTCGCTTCCATATCGGCCACGATTTTCTCGGCTTCGCCTTTCTCAAGCAGGAAGCGCAGGCTTTGAGAGACAATGTTTTCGGCATTGGCGTAACGCCCGGCGTCCCCGCAGATCATTGCAAGGTCGCGGTGCTCCTCGCTAACAAGCGGTGTGGGCGTGAGATCGTATGCCGGCGAGAGCTTCCAATCCACGTTCAAAGCCATGAGGGCGTGGTTTCGCGGATGATCGTCGGTGTTCGAAATCAGCGCGTTAAGGCACATTCTCCGGAACAGCTCGGCAGCGTCGGCACGGGGAACGGCGGAGACCCGCCGCAGATCCTCGGCCAGAAGCACATACGACCATCGATCGCGTGTGTCATGCCCCTCTTCTGCCCGCAGAAGGGTCAACCCACTCAGCATGCGCGCCCGCAGATATCCGGCGTCAGTGCGCTCGCGATCAAAGCGCTTGACCATCAGTACGTCGCGGCCGCCCACCTTGACCACCTTGCTTTCCGCGGTCGTTATGCCGCAGGTACGCGCGAGCACGAGCATCGCATGCTCGGCTCGTGCACTATTCCACTTGTCATCGTTCCGGTTGAATTTGGCGATCCACAATCCTTCCTTATCTTCAACTACAGCCTTGGGGCGCGCTCCGCCCATCGAGGTACCGACCAGCATCAGTTCCTCGATCTGCGCGGCGTCTGCGTCGTTCTGCACGTCTTCCTTGGCGACAATGGCATCCGCAGCTTCCTGAAGGCGTGCCAGCTGAAGTGTTTTGTTGAAGTCGCGCTTGGGCGCGGGCGGCTGCTGGTTCAATCCGAAGCCCAACGCGCCTGCCCTGTCGTCGGGTGAATGCAGGAGGTAATCCATTTCGTTCAACTGCGCTGCGCCGACATGTCGCTCGATGACTCGGCGGCCCCAGTAGTCGGGGCTGGCATCGCGTAACGCGCCGAATATGCCCTTCATCCCGGTTGTCTCGTAGGTCCGATCTGACAGCTTCAATTCGCTTGGATCGATGGGGACTGCGTCGGCGCGCGCGAGATACGTACGGCCGTAAACGAGGCGGCCGGTTGCGGTTCCGCGTCGGTCCGCAGTCAGCTCAAAGCGCGCTGCGGTTACCGGCGTGGTTTGTCCGGGCAGCGTGATGTACACGAAGCATTCGGTCGGCGTGGGTTTAGAAATCATTGTCCAACCCCTTCTGACGGCGGGCATGAACGCGGTCCCGCGTCAACGCAAGGCGCTGGCCTTCCTGATCGAGAGTTGGATCTGCCACTTCGCCGAGGCGATCGACGAGGCCTAAAGCCCACAGCAGTCCTGCATAGACTGCGATCTGGGTTGTGACCTTGCCTTTCTCAGCATCCGCGACGGCGCGCCGACCGGTGCCGATCTTGGCGGCGATCGCTTCGACGGTCAGGTTTCGGCGCAAGCGAGCGGTCCGCAAATCGGCCCCAAGCTTCTTCACCGCCTGTTCGACTTCGTAGGGTGTCGCCTGGACAAGGGGGTTCTTGGCGGTCATATGCTCTTAAGGGCTCCAAATCCCGGTTTTTGTGCTCTTGAAAGCATATAGAGGCAAATTTCTTGAGAACAAGTTAAACTGCGCTCTTAAGGGCACAAAAAATCAGTTTATATGCTCTTAAGAGCACAAATAATGCATTTTGTCCCCTCAGGAGACCCAAGCTCCGGATCATGATCGTGCCGCGACGAACTCAACCGCCATGATCGGCATCATTGTCGACTACGCACCACCACCATCAAAATGATGATCATCATCATCGCTAGCGGCATCATCAGCGCCGGCGGCACCGTCGGCATGATCGGCGCCGACGACAGCTACGTAGGCGAGCCCCCGACGAAACACGCAATGCGGGATTGGTCGAATTACCTGAACTCGTTCCGCCCTATTTCTCCGCCAGGGCCGCCGAATTCCGCATGTTTGTGGAACGCCTCTTCCACAAATCGGGGCCTGCGGCTTTGATGGCGAGAAGCTCACTCGACCCGCAAGCGATATCTTGGGCATAGATGAACTTTCGCGATGAACGCCGTACTCCTTGACATGGCGCGGTACCGAAGGGCGCAGCGGCACCTCGACCGGGTCGAACACCCACGGAGATCGCGCTCGAATCAGATCAATTATCGAGCCAACCTCTATTTGAGGCGCCCCGCACCGGTCAGGCATTCTGCCATCTGCGCGGAACCGGCTGGCGAGGCCGCTGGTGCGTCGCTACGCCGGACGTTCAAAGTGGGTCGCCTGATTTGCTCCGCCGCTCCGGGCGGCTGGAAGCGTTCTCACGGGCATCACCGCGCGGGCAAGCCACTCGGGGGCCCTTGATTTCCAGACGAGGG
>JBOHIT010000597.1:0-8194 GCA_050726155.1 Bradyrhizobium sp. | reverse complement strand
TCTCTTTGCTGGTGATATTGAATTCGATCCGTTCCGGAATGTAGTCCTCGACCATGAAGGTGGTCTCGCCGACCGACGACCCCTTCGGATCGGTGAAGGCGCGCACCCGCCAGGTCCCGGTCGGGACCGCCGAATTGAGCGGGACCACCATGCTCCGGCCGCCGGCGCCCTGGTCGGCCAGCACGGCGCGGCGGAATTCGACGCCATCCGGACGCTCGATCACCAACGTCAGCGGCCCGCCGGACACGGCGTTGCCCTGCCCGTCGCGCAGCAGCGCGGTGAGGTAGACGGTCTCGGTGGAACGGTAGACGCCGCGTTCGGCATAGACGAAGGCGTCTGCACCCGCGGGCACCGTCCGGCCAGCGACACCGCGGTCAGTGAGGTCGAACGCGTTGGTCTTGAGGCTGAGGAAAGCGTAGTCCGACTTGTCGCTCATGACCGTCAGCAACGCCGGGGACAGGCCGCCCTCGCCGCGCGCCAATCCTGCCTCGAACAGGACGTGGCCGGCATCGTCGGTCTTGCGGGTCGCCAGGATCTCGTTGTTGCGGGCGATCAGCCGCACCTCGGCCTTGCCGACCGCCTCGGTCGACGCCAGCGAATTGACGAAGACGTGGATGCCGTCATTGCCGGAGAAAGCCGACAGGCCCATGTCGGAGACGATGAACCATTGCGTCGCCAGCCTGCCGTCATCATCGCTGCCGGGCCCCTTGGCGGTCGCGGTCATCACGTAGACCCCGGGCTGCAGGTCGCCGAGCGCCTGGTCGACCGGGAACGCGGTGATGACGTCCTGGTTCAGCGTGGTGGCGGTCGCGAGTTCGCCGGTCCAGACCTTGACGCCCTTCTCGTCGCCGAGATCGCCGAGTTGGTAGCTCGACAACGTCTTCTGGAAATCGCTGTCGATCACCGTGTTGATCAGATTGCGGTCTCCGATCCGGAACACGTTGACGTTCACGGCAGGCGTGTTGACGCTGACCAGCGGGATGCCGCGCTGGCCGGTGCGCGGCAGCACATAGGCGCGGCCGGTGAAGCGCACGAACGGTTTGCGGTCGCGGACATAGATGTTGAATTCGGCCGATTTCGGCAGACTTTCCTTGACCGTGGACGGCAGACCGGCGCGTAGATTGATGTTGTAGCGCTCGCCGTGCTTCAAGCCGTCGACGCAGAGCTGCTTGCCTTCGGCCGACAGTGCCGGCTTGTCGGTGCCGGCCAGCGCCAGGAACGGCGCAAAGTCGACGCGCTTGGCGAGATCTTCCGAGAACTGGAAGCAGGCTCGCGGCGACGCGCCGTCGGAGTCCACGGTATAATCCAGAAGGCGAAAACCGTGCTCGTCACGCATCTTCTCGTATTGGCCGCGCACCTCGGCGACCTCGCGTATGTCGAGCGACAGCCGCAGCGCATCCAGCGCCGGACGCCAGAGCTTGCGGTCGGACATCGCCCGGCCGAGCACCGCCAGCGCATCCGCCTCCTCGGCCGCATTGCCGGCGCGCCGATAGGCGATGTAGGCCGCGGTCGAGGCACGCTCGAGCAGGAAGGTCTGCTCGCTCGAGCTAGCCGAGCGGATCTGGAAGATGGTCTTGGCAAGCTTGAGCCAGTTGGCGCTGTCTTCGGGCGTGGTGGCGGCGATCTGTCCGAGGATTTGCAGGCCGGTACGGAAATCAGCACGTTTGAAGGCGGTATCGGCATCGGTCCGCAGCGTGGCACTGGATTTGGAAACCGGCCCCGCCTCGCTCTTGATCTGGGCTTCCAGTTTGATCGCCGAATCGGCGAGTTCATCGCGTTTGAAGGCCTTATCCGCGGCGTGTGCCGTCACCAGGCCAAGCGCCATCGTGGCGCAAACGACTGCGGCGCGAACCAAACCGATCATGATGGAGCTCCCTGCGCGGACTTGAGCCGCGTAAGCTGAGAAAAGTGCGCGAAAAGGTGACGGACTGATGGCGATGGAACAGGCTTGCGAAAAAGTCGCATGCGGCATGGCTCTTGGCAGTCCACGGGTCTCAGGTCGCATCGACGGGTTGCCGGTGCAGCATTGAGCGATGGGCGGACCGAAGACAATGGCCCGCCGTCTGGCTTTGTCGCAGGCTGAAGGAAATCGGTTCGGTTCGGACTTGGCTCCGAAGCGGATTTTTCATATTGGCAGTGCTAGAAGATTGCCAACGGTCCCATAGCTCAACTGGATAGAGTAACGGATTTCTACTCCGTGGGTTGCAGGTTCGAATCCTGCTGGGATCGCCAGCGATTTCAATAAGATGCACCACCCTAGTACCGTTGCAGACGCAACGTTGAAAGCGTGACCTTCATCACAGCCGTACTCCTCGCACCCTTGTATCCCCGCAATCGCGCATATCGCTAGCGCCAGGGAGACACGCCATGAATTGGTTGGTGAATCGGTGGTGGGTTTCGAAATTGATGAACAGTTGGGCTTGGGGGCGGTAGTCTTCGAGTTCGGCTGTGTTTGCTGTTGAGGGTCGCCTTTCCGAGCATCAGCCTGGGCGACCTGAACCACACCTAGTAAATATCTTTGGATTGTCATTGTCCTGACTACGGTCGCGCAAGGTGCCGCGTGGCTTTGGCGTCGACGCCGCGCGCTGGGTTAGAGCACCTACAACGCAATTCGCAGTCCCGGCCGTGTCTCGCAATCGCGCGCGGCACCCGCCCCTATCCAGATCCCCAACCAGGCAGGCAATGTGCGACGCTCGCGCTCAGGCAGCGTATTTTTTCTTGATCCTCGCAATATCGTCCACTGAATCGATCCATTCTTCGCTAAAGCCACAAGAGGCGCAAAGATATCGCGTCACCATGGCCGCACCAAAAATGGTCCTCCCAACGAGGATGTTATTTCCTACGCCAAAAAGGCGAGCTTCGCCCGGAATACGAACAATCTCGTTGTTTTGACACTTTGGACAAATCTTCGAATTCTTCATCTTGTTCCTTTGTTGCTGCCGGGAGTCGTCACGAAGGTTAGCAGACAAGCAACCACAGCCAACGCTATTATGGAAAGGACGAGCGCTGCCCACGCTGTTGGGCGCCCACTGAATTCGACACTGTAACGCCCAAGGTTGAAGGCACTCGTCGCCACCAGCACAACCCAGGACGCCCTCAAAGCATACATCATACGTCATTCTCCTGACGCTTGTCGCACCATTGCCGCCGCTTTCGGGCAACTCGCTCGGCCGCAAACATACGCGTGTGCCAAACCTTCAGCTATCAGGATCTCGCCCGCGTCCCGCCGCCGATTGTCAGTGAGCCGCAGAGGCGGCCATAGTTGCTGTATGATACGTAGCTCGATTATGCGAATCTCAGGCTTCAGTCCGTAGTGAAGACGACCGTTTGAATATCGGGCTCTCCTGACAGGCATTTTGAATTTTTCTGATGGAATATCGCGGCAGGAATTATCTGGTTTTCGAAGGCGACGAACCAGATTCGTGGAGATGGGCCGTGACCCTCGACGATGTCACCACGGTAACGGGGGAAGCCAAGACACGCAGCGCTGCCGTGACCGCGGTTGTGCTTGCCGTTGACCGGGCGCTTGCAAAACCGAATCCGCCTCGCTGAGCGTGGCTCCCCGCGCCTATACCCGCAGCCGTCCGCAGACTGGTTTCCCGGCCAGGCGAGCGGATGCAGATTGGGTGTGTTTCAGCCGGCTGCAGGTGGTCCAGACAAACGCCACCCGGCTGCACTGCCAATCCGGACCGAGGGCAGCATTGGACACCGGCTCCGGATAGGCCAATCCGATCCCGACAGTCACGGCGGCGCAGGCCAGCAAGGCGATCGCCGCCGCGAAGATGATGCTCCTAGGTGTCCACCAATTATGGATCATGGCGGTCAGTCCTGTTCAAGGGTTCGCCGCACCATAGGCGCGTGCCAGCCAGCCGCATGTGAGCGAATTCACAAGTTTTCGGCTTTCGGGTGCGACCGATTGCGCCAGCAGGTCCGGCGGCGTTAACCATCGCGCGCCCCTTCGCGGCGGATCAATTCTGCAACACCCGCGAGATAAGTCGCACGGCGTGGGCATAACTGACGCAAATCCGTTGCGCGCGCGCAGACCTTGATCAACAGTATTTTTTGGGATGTACGCGTGCGGGGCGTTGCCATGAGTAAGCAGGAAACGGGCTACGACTACCAACGCTACAAGAAATTGCTGGCTGAAGCGGTCGACGATACCAAGCGGCTCGAACTCATCGAACTCATGATCCGGGAGGGCGCGCGCGACAGGCTGGAAGCCCAGCGGACTTCCGATCGCGTGGCGATGACGGCCGTAACGGTCGCGAAAATTCTCGGCCCGGGTGGGCGCCGCGAGAATTCCAGGCCCGACTAGAACACCGCTCGCCCGGCGCAAGCCCTGGAACCGGTTTAGGCGCGTCCGCGATTGCTCCCTTATTCCAGGCCGTCGTTGCCGGGCCTTTTCGGGCCTGTTTGTCCGTCTGCCGTTCGCGGAAATCTCCCCGTTTGCCCCCATCGGCGCTGGCATTTTGTCGCCGGTTCACTTAACAGAAGCGCAAATCGGCAATCCCCCGCGTTTCACAACCAATAATGAAAACGACAAGGCCCCTTTTATGAGTGGATTCAAGGAACCCAGCTTCGCCGACCGTCAGAAGGCCGCCCAGCAAGCGCGACAGAACATCCTGAACAAGTTCAAGTCAGCGCCCGGGCCCGACGATCCCGAGGTCAAGCTGCGTCAGGCCGAGCGCGAGGCGCAGGCTGCCGCCCGTGCCAAAGCCCGGGAGGCCCGCGAAGCCGCCAAGGCTGAGCAGAAGGCGCGCGAGGAAGCTGCGGCGGCTGAAGCCGCAGCCCAGCTCGCTCGCGAAAAGGAAGAAGAGGCCGCCCGGCAATTGGCTCTCGAGGCCGAAGCCAAAGCCAAGCGCGACGCGCGCTATGCGGCCCGCAAGGGCGGTAAGGGCAAGAAGAAGTAAGGGCACCGTCCCCGGCGCGGATACCCGACCTCGAAATGACAGGCCCGCGTCGGCGCGAGGCGAACCTGCCCGAATAACAAACGACGGCTTCGGGCCGTCGTCTTTCGTTCCATCCTGCATCATCCCGTCGTGCTACATGCCGACCGTCTTCGCCATGGCAAAACCGTGAGCGTGAAGCCCGAGCGCAGCGCCCCCACCAGCGGGTTCACGCGCGTCTTCGCCGCGCCATCGGCGGTAAATCGCTTGGGCCAGAATCAAAATCGCGAAAACAACCCCATGCAAAGAAAGGGGCCCGGTTCGCGGCACTGTAGCGGGGCGCAGGGAACTCGACTGCGAACGTTCACAAAGCCAGTGTGGCTAGACGTATGGACTCTTCTGGGAAACCCCACCGCTTCAGCGCGTGCACCGCAGCATTGCTGGCGACGGACCGGAATCAGGATTACCAGCGCACATTGCCTATCGGACGGCCTCAAACTATCAGACTACAGACACGTCCTCGCATCCGCGCTTGCCGCCCCCGGCATCCTTCACTTCAGCACCGGAACGGCCCACGCCGCGACGACGCTGAAGATCTCGCATCAGTTTCCCGGCGGCACCATCGACAAGGGCGATTTCCGCGATCGCCTGTGCCGGGTGTTCGCTGCTGAAGTCGCCAAGCGCAGCGGCGGCGAGATCGCAGCCGAGATCTATCCGAACTCCTCGCTGATCAAAACCAACGCGCAATTCTCTGCGATGCGCAAAGGCGCGCTCGACATCAGCCTTTATCCTCTGCCCTATGCCGGCGGCGAATTGCCGGAAACCAATATCGGCCTGATGCCCGGCCTGGTGTCGACCTATGATCAGGGCTTGCGCTGGAAGACGCAGCCGGTCGGCAAGGCGCTGACGGACTTCCTCGCCGACAAGGGCATCATCCTGTTGAGCTGGGTGTGGCAGGCCGGCGGCGTCGCCAGCCGCTCCAAACCGATCGTCGCCCCGGAAGACGCCAAGGGCCTCAAGGTCCGCGGCGGCTCGCGCGAGATGGACATGGTGCTGCAGACCGCGGGCGCCGCCGTGCTGTCGGTACCGTCCAACGAACTCTATGCGGCGATGCAGACCGGCGCCTGCGATGCCGGCATCACCTCCTCGACCAGCCTGATCTCGTTCCGCCTCGAAGAAGTCGCGAAGTCGCTGACGTCAGGTGCGGGCGCCTCCTACTGGTTCATGCTGGAGCCGCTGATGATGTCGAAGGCGATCTTCGACAAGCTGCCGAAGAACCAGCAGGACATCATTCTGGCCGTCGGCACCGAACTGGAGGCCTTCGGCAAGAAAGGCGCGCAGGATGACGATGTCGAGGTCGCCAAGGTCTATGAGAAGGCCGGCGCCAAGGTCAGCGCGCTGGATGCGGCGACCGTCGGCAAATGGCGCGACATCGCGCGCGATACCGCATGGAAGGACTATAGCGCCAAGACGGCGACGTCAGCCAATCTGCTGAAGCTCGCAACCGACGTCGCCGCCTGATGCACGGTCCGCTGGGGGATCAAGACGGCGGCACCGCTGTTGTCACGGGCAGCGGGCCCGTGGCGGTGCTCGAGCGGGCGCTGGCGTTTTGCAACACCATCATCGTCATTCTCGCCGGGCTGGCGCTGATCGCGGCGTGCGTCATCCTCAGCTACAGCGTGCTCGGCCGCGCTCTGTTCCACAGTCCGAATTATTGGCAGGACGAGGCGGCGGTGTTCCTTCTGGTCGGCGCCACCTTCATGACCGCGGCCTATGTCCAGAGCGAGCGCGGCCACGTCGCTATCGAGGCGTTCGTTGGGTTGCTGTCGCCGCGCGCCAACCGGATCCGGCTCTGGCTGGTCGACGCCGCAAGCGTGTTGTTCTGCGCCTTCTTTGCCTGGAAATCTTGGACGCTGGCGCATGAGGCCTGGGTCGACGGCCAGGTCTCGAACTCGATGTGGTCGCCGCCGCTGGCCATCCCCTATGTGCTGATGGCGACCGGTATGACGTTGCTCTGCGTCCAGATCCTGCTGCAACTCATCATCCCGCTGGCCAAAGCGGTACGCCGATGACCGTCCTCGGTATTGGTATCAGCTACGGGGTTGCCACCCTGGTTGCGATGTTCTCCGGCATGCCCATTGCTTTTGCTTTGGGCGCGGTCGCGGTCGTGTTTATGGCGATCTACATGCCGCACGCCTCACTCGATACGGTGACGCAGAACGTCTACGAGGAAATGGCTTCGATCACGTTGCTGTCGATCCCGCTGTTCATCCTCAAGGGTGCCGCGATCGGCAAGTCGCGCGCCGGACAGGACCTCTATTCGGCGCTGCATGCCTGGCTGCACCGGGTGCCCGGCGGGCTCGGGGTCGCCAACGTGTTCGCCTGCGCACTGTTCGCGGCGATGGCGGGCTCCTCGCCCGCCACCTGTTCGGCGATCGGCTCTGCCGGTATTCCCGAGATGCGCAAGCGCGGCTATTCCGGCGGTTTTGCCGCCGGTATCATCGCCGCCGGCGGCACACTGGGCATTCTGCTGCCGCCCTCGATCACCATGATCCTGTTCGCGGTCGCAGCCGAAAAATCGCTTGGCCGCCTGTTCCTCGCCGGCATCGGCCCGGGGCTCCTGCTGGTCACCCTGTTCGGCATCTACGCCGTGTTCCGGTTCCGGAAGGAATATGCAGCGGCCCGCGCGCTGTACGAAAAGAACGGCACGGATGCCGCGATCCTCCACCGCGACGATTTCACGATGGCGGAGCGTTTCAACGTTCTGCCGCGCGTGATTCCGTTCGTGCTGCTTCTGACCGGCGTGATGATCGCGCTCTATGGCGGCTACGCAACGCCGTCGGAAACCGCAGGGCTCGGCGGCCTGCTCGCGCTGGTGTTGATCGCGGCGATCTACAGCGTGTGGCGGCCTTCCGACCTGGCGCCGATCCTGAAATCGACGATCCGCGATTCCACCATGCTGATGATGATCATCGGCATGTCGCTGCTCTATTCCTATGTGATGAGCTATCTGCACATCTCGCAATCGGCGGCCGAGTCGATCGTCGCGATGCATTTGCCGCGCTGGGAATTGCTGTTCGCGATCCTTGTCATGGTGGTCGTGCTCGGCTTCTTCCTGCCGCCGGTGTCGATCATCCTGATGACTGCGCCGATCATCCTGCCACCGTTGCGCGCCGCCAATTTCGACATCATCTGGTTCGGCGTGGTCATGACCATCGTGATGGAGATGGGGCTGATCCACCCGCCGGTCGGACTGAACATCTTCGTCATCCGCAATGTCGCGCCGGATATCCCCTTAAGCGAAGTGA
>JBOHIT010000596.1:0-12932 GCA_050726155.1 Bradyrhizobium sp. | reverse complement strand
CTGGTTCACCCAGATCCTCGGGACCGAGCAGGACGCCGCGGCGCTGATGCATCGCTGCGAGCGCATCGAGGTCGAGGCCGGCGAGACCATCGTCCGCGCCGGCGATGCGGCCGAGTCCATGCATTTCATCCTGGACGGGCGCGTCGGCATCATGATCCCTGCAGGCGAAGGCCGCACCACGCGGGTGCGAAGCCTCGGCCGCTACACCACCATCGGCGAGATGGGCCTCGTCTCCCGCGCCGCCCGCAACGCCACCATCCAGGCCGAAGTCGCGAGCGTTCTCTATGTGTTGAGCGCCGATCAGTTCGAGGCCCTCAAGACCGACGATGCGGCGCTCAGCCAGAAACTCCTCACCTATTTCGTCTCGGTGATGGCCGAGCGCCTGACCTTCGCCAACCGCACCATCGCGGTGCTGAGGCGGTAACTAAACCCCCGCCATCATCACGTATTTGATCTCGACATATTCTTCCATGCCGTGATGCGAGCCTTCGCGGCCGAGGCCACTTTCCTTGACGCCGCCGAACGGGGCGACTTCGGTGGTGATCAGCCCGGTGTTGACGCCGACCATGCCGGACTCCAGCGCTTCGGCGACCCGCCAGACCCGGCCGAGATCGCGCGAATAGAAGTAGGACGCGAGGCCGAATGGCGAGGCGTTGCACATCGCGATCACGTCGGCTTCGTCCTTGAAGCGGAACACCGGCGCCAGCGGCCCAAATGTTTCTTCATGCGCGACCAGCGCGTCGGGGGCGACATTGGACAGCACCGTCGGTTCGAAGAAGCTGCCGCCGAGCGCGTGGCGCTTGCCGCCGGTGACGATTTTGGCGCCGCCCTTGACGGCGTCCGCAATGTGCTTCTCGACCTTGTCGATCGCTTCCATGTTGATCAGCGGGCCCTGCACCACACCGGCTTCGGTGCCGTCGCCGATCTTCATCGCCGCGACCTTGGCCGAGAGCTTTTCGACGAACTGGTCGTAGATCTTGTCCTGGGCGTAGATGCGGTTGGCGCAGACGCAGGTCTGACCCATGTTACGGTACTTGGAAACCATGGCGCCCTCGACGGCGGCGTCGATATCGGCGTCGTCGAACACCACGAACGGCGCGTTACCGCCGAGTTCGAGGCCGAGCTTCTTCACGCCGACGGCGGCCTGCTGGTAGAGAATCTTGCCGACCTCGGTCGATCCGGTGAAGCCGACGAAGCGTACGGCCGGGTGTTCGCACAACACCTTGCCGATCGCTGAGGAATTGCCGGTCAGGATGTTGAACACGCCCTTTGGCACGCCGGCCTTTTCGGCCAGCGCCACCAGCGCCAGCGCCGTCAGCGGCGTTTCATTGGCGGGCTTGAGTACGACCGTGCAGCCCGCGGCCAGCGCCGGCGAGACTTTGCGGGTGATCATCGAGCACGGGAAATTCCACGGCGTGATGGCGCCGCAAACGCCGATCGGCTGCTTGATCGCGAGCAGCCGCGCATCCGCGCGCTGGGTCGGAATGGTTTCGCCATAGACGCGGCGGGCTTCCTCGGCGAAAAATTCGACATAGGCGCCGCCGATATCGACTTCGCCGAGCGCTTCCGCCAGCGGCTTGCCCTGTTCCGAGGTCAGGATCAGCGCGATGTCCTCGCGGTTGGCGATGATCAGGTCGAACCATTTGCGCAGGATGTTGGAACGCGCCTTGGCGGTCAGCTTGGCCCAGGCCGGGAACGCGCGCTCGGCGGCTTCGACCGCTTGCGTCGTCTCGGCGGTGCTCATGACCGGTATTTTCGCAAGCTCGATGCCATTGACCGGATTGGTCACCGGCCTTGACGCCTTCCCGGTCCAGGCGCCGTCGATGTAGCACTGCTCGCGCAGCAGCGAGGGGTCCTTGAGGCGGTCACGCAGGGAGGGCGTGGCGGATTGCGAAGCGCGAGCGGCGACGGGCGGGTTCATGGCGTACTCCTCGGATTTTTTGGGGCTATTGATCCGAATATAGGCCTAATCCGCCGGCAATGCATCGGCCTCAAACGCGCGGCTGACTCAAGCTATTTTGAGGGCTAGCGGCAGCCCGATCAGGCCGCGCCGCTCATATAGGTTTCGCGGCGGCCGATCATGCGTTCGGCGGCGGCCTTGGCGTCAGCCTTCGAGGACGTCGCACAGGTGCGGTATTCGAGGTCGGGCGATTTGGCGGCGTCGCGCCGTCCAAACCAGGATTTGGAACCGACCTGCAACTGCGCCAGCGCCACGGCGACATTTTCTACCGCCTCGAACGAGTGCAGCGCACCGGTGCCGGCAATACGGACTTCATAGATGCCGGGACTGATCGGCGCCTCGATGTTTTCACCGCGGCCGGCGCGGGGATATCGCTTCCATTCACTCTAGGTCGAAATCATCGCATCCTCGCAACTCTTGAAGCTACAATCATTTTCATCAAATCATTCAGTTCGAGGGCAGCGTTTCTGCTGGAATCTGAATGTCTTACTGCAAAAAATCAGCGCCGGAAATCAGTATGGAATCAATTTATCGTTGGTGCCCGGAGCGGTCACCGCGATTGCGGTTCATCTACGTTGGATTGTGGCGAAGTGTTGCAGTTTTGTGTCGTTCGCTTCCCCCAATACCTGCCTACACCATCACGAGATCGCGACATCTCCGGCGGGCCCGCGACGGCGCTTGCCGGAACAGGCGACCGGGAGGAAGATCGCGGCACTCCATAAAAACAAACGGGAGGTGACCCATGCAAAGCAAAGCCCAGATCGATCAGATTCTGCGTCAGAAAAGCGAGGCCAAAGAGATCCCCGGCGTGGTCGCTGTCGCGGCGACCGGCAGTGAGGTGATCTACCAGGGCGCGTTCGGCAAACGCGACCTGTCCAAGGACGACGCCAAAGACAACGCAATGACCACCGACAGCGTGTTCTGGATCGCCTCGATGACCAAGGCGATCACGACGGCGGCCGGCATGCAGCTCGTCGAGCAAGGCAAGCTTTCGCTCGATGAACCGATCGGCAAGCTGTTGCCCGATCTGGCTTCCCCGCAGGTGCTGGAAGGTTTTGACGCCAAGGGCGAACCAAAACTGCGGCCGGCCAAAAAGCCGATCACGCTGCGCCAGCTCATGACCCACACCGCGGGCTTCGCCTACGACATGTGGAACGGCGATTTGGGCAAGTATCTGGAGAAGACCGGCACGCCCGGGATTACCACCTGCCAGAACGCCGCGCTGAAGACGCCGATCATGACGGACCCCGGTACGCGCTGGGAATACGGCACCAATATCGATTTCGTCGGCAAGGCGATCGAAGCCGTCAGCGGCAAGCGGCTCGACGCCTATCTGCGCGACAATATGTTCACCCCGCTCGGCATGAGCGACACCGCCTTCAAGATCGGCGACTCCCAGCGCAAGCGCCTGGTCGGCATGCACATGCGCGGCGAGGACGGCGCGCTGGCAGCGATCCCGTTCGAACTGGAACAGAATCCGGAATTCCACATGGGTGGCGGTGGGCTCTACGGCACGGCCGGCGACTACATCAAGTTCACCCAGATGATCCTCAACAAGGGCCGCGGCAACGGCAACCAGGTGCTGAAGCCGGAGATCGTGGCGTTGATGGGCCAGAACAACATCGGCGACCTCACCATGGGCAAGATGACCACGGCGGCCCCCATCTACACCAACGATGTCGACCTCTATCCGGACATCGTCAAGAAATGGGGGCTCAGCTTCCTGATCAACACCGCCAAGACGCCCGAGGGTCGCAGCCCCGGCAGCCTCGCCTGGGCCGGCCTCGCCAACACTTACTTCTGGATCGACCCGGCGCGTAACGTCGCCGGCGTGATCCTGATGCAGCTGTTGCCGTTCGCCGACGCGAAATGCCTGGAAACCTTCGCGGGCTTCGAGCGCGGCATCTATGCCGGCCTCGATGCGGGGAGCGGCCAGAGGGCGGCGTGAGGGAAGTTCGCTAGAGACCGTCATTGCGAGCGAAGCGAAGCAATCCATACTGTCCCCCGGCCGCATGGATTGCTTCGTCGCTACGCTCCCTAGCGCAAACGCTTCGCGTTTGTCGCAGGCAATGACGGCGCGCGCTGGGAGATTGCTCCGAGGCATGTCCTGCGCGTATTGTCCGGTCCGCACGCCCCTTCGCATGGAGAAGCAGACTTGACCGAACCAGCAGCCAGTTACGTTTGCGGCACCGCCGATGCGCCGTTGCTGGGCGAAACCATCGGGCAGAGCCTCGATCTTGCGGTGCAGCGCTGGGGCGACCGCGAGGCGCTGGTGTCGCCGAGCCATGATGTGCGCTGGACCTGGAAGGAATTCGCCGCGCGCGTCGATGCGCTGGCAGCGGGCTTTCTCGCGCTGGGACTCGAGCGTGGCGCCCGGATCGGCGTCTGGTCGCTCAACCGCCCGGAATGGACGCTGACGCAGTTTGCCGCCGCCAAGGCCGGCATCATCCTCGTCACCATCAACCCGGCCTATCGCCTGAGCGAACTCGAATTCGCGTTGGCCAAGGTCGGATGTGCGGCGATCGTGACCGCGACCGCATTCAAGACCTCGAACTACATGGAGATGCTGAACACGCTGCTGCCCGAACTCGCCACATCGACGCCAGGCGAATTGCAGGCGGCGCGGCTGCCCAAATTGCGCGCTGTGATCCAGATCGACGGGCCGCTTTCGCCCGGCACGATCGCATTCGAGGACGTGACGCGGATGGGCGGCGCGCGGCATCGCGAGACGCTGGCGGAACTGGCGAAGACGCTGCAGTTCGACGACCCCGTCAATATCCAGTTCACCAGCGGCACCACGGGATCGCCGAAGGGCGTGACGCTGACGCACCACAATATTCTCAACAACGGCTATTTCGTCGGCCGCGCCATGCGGCTGACGGAAGCGGACCGCATCTGCATTCCGGTGCCGCTGTATCATTGCTTCGGCATGGTGATGGGCAATCTCGCTTCCGTCACGCTCGGCTGCACGATGGTCTATCCCGGCGAGGGTTTTGATCCGCTGGCGACGTTGCAGACCATCGAGCAGGAAAAATGCACCGCGGTTTACGGTGTGCCGACGATGTTCATTGCCGAGCTCGATCATCCCGAATTTGCGCGCTTCGATTTGAAGTCGCTGCGCACCGGCATCATGGCCGGCGCGCCCTGCCCGGTCGAAGTGATGAAGCGCGTCAACAACGAGATGAACATGGGCGAGGTCACGATCGCCTATGGCATGACCGAAACCAGCCCGGTGAGCTTCCAGAGCTCGACGGACGATCCGCTGCAACGCCGCGTCTCCACGGTCGGCCGCATCCATCCGCATGTCGAGGTCAAGGTGGTCGACCTCGAAGGCCGTATCGTGCCGCGCGGCGAACGCGGCGAACTCTGCACCCGCGGCTACAGCATCATGCTGGGCTATTGGGACGAAGCCGAGAAGACCGCCGATGTGCTCGACGCCAATGGCTGGATGCACACCGGCGATATCGCGATCATCGACGCCGAGGGCTATTGCAACATCGTCGGCCGCATCAAGGACATGGTGATCCGCGGCGGCGAGAACCTGTATCCGCGCGAGATCGAGGAATTCCTCTATCGCCATCCCAAGATCCAGGATGTGCAGATCTTCGGCGTCGCCGACGAACGCTATGGCGAGGAGCTCTGCGCCTGGGTTCGCGTCAGGTCCGGCGAAACCCTGACCGCCGACGAGGTCCGCGCCTTCTGCCATGGGCAAATCGCGCATAACAAGATCCCGCGCTATGTCGAATTCGTCGACGAGTTTCCGATGACGGTGACGGGTAAGATCCAGAAGTTCCTGATGCGCGACGCGGTCGAGGCGAGACTGGGGTTGAAAGCGGCGAAGACGGCGTGAGCAATGTTGGTGGGTATGCTGACGCGCTCCACACACAACTGTCGTCACCCGCGAAGGCGGGTGATCCAGTACGCCGCGGCTTCTCGGCTCTATCATTGACGTCTCTGGAATACTGGCTCGCCCGCCTTCGCGGGAGATGACACCTGAATACGAGTTCACGTTCCCGCGGCACGATGCGCCCGAGTTATTCCTGTAGTCTCGCCCCATGAGAATCAGAGGGCGCAGGGAATGCCGGATGCGCGCTGCACCCGCGATCTCATGTGCAATGTGCACAAAAAAGGTGCGCACATGAGCATACAGGGCAGCGGTGAACATCCGACATTCCCTGCGCAATGGCTTTACGGCTTATAGCGTACTCTCCCCGGAGAACGGCTCTTTTGCCTCCGTTGCGCCCTTAAGAGGCAGATGCCTCCAGGTGCATTGACGCCAGCACCGCGGCGTCAGGACCACACGACTTCACCGTACGCGTCAGTCGCGTTCGTCAAGCGCAACATCAGCGTCCACCGCGACCCATCCCTCGTTGTGACGTTGGCCAACGCCCCTCTGAGCGGAACGGGATGCGGAGGATGTATCGGTGTTTCGGGGGTGACGTCAAGAGATATTTCTGATAATCGGAAATATTCGAGCACTGTCGCTGCCCGATCACAGGCAGGAGCCGCCGCCTGCCATTGCTCATGCGCCATCATATCATAATGCGCCTTCCAAGAATGATCGTTCTGGGTTACAATTTTAGAGTGAACAAGACCCGATATGCGGGCAGAAGCCCCGGGTGATTTCCGCCAGCGCGATGGTGGCAGGCGCGCAACGCAATCACCGCTTGGGCCTTGAAGCTCCATCAGAAGGGATGAATCCGCTGTGCGCCGGCAGGGCGCGTGCTGGAAAGCAAGAAGGAGGTACCGATGGTCATTGCGATCCTGGCGGTCCTTGGAGCGGCCGTCATATTTGCCGTTGGCTACGTTGTGGGCTCCGGAGGAATGGGTTCGGCCGACCTCACGATCAGCACCGACGCCGGTGGACCGGGGACCCCATGTGAGGTCCTGTGCCGGACATGGAAACGACGGCGCGCCGAGGCATGCACCGCAATAATGGCGTCCGATATGGCTGCCAAGGCGCAGGCGGCCGCCAACGCGGCGCTTGTAAGCGCGGTAGCAACCACGGCGGTGCTGCTGGCTGCTGCGGTTGCAGCATCGTTGATCCCGTTCTTCGGCTCGATCATCGCGGCCTCGCTCTTTGCCATCTATGCGACCGCCCAGGTATATGTGCTTTATCTTTTGGGCGCCGCGGCAGGGGCAGCGAATACGGCGGGCAACGCAGCCAAAGCAGTCACGACAGCGCTCGCCGAAGTCGCAAAGGCTGAAGCTGCCCTGAAGGAGGGGTGTAGCGATACGACGGCGCTCGCTATGTGCCTTGCGACACCATCGCCTTGCTCTGGTGTACCGTGAGGTAGTTGGGTGAGCTCGGACGCGAAACGCTAAACCGGCAACCCGTGCTGCTGCGCCAGATCCTTCAGCGACACCTGCGGCCGGGCACCGATGTGCTGGATCACTTCGGCGGCGGCGAGCGCGCCGAGGCGGCCGGCATTTTCATGGCCGGCGTTGCGGACGAGGCCGAACAGGAATCCGGCGGCGAACAAATCGCCGGCGCCGGTGGTGTCGACGAGCTTCTGAATCGGGAATGCCGGCACCGCGACGACGCCGTCCTTTGACGCGACCACGCAGCCCTTCTCGCTTCGGGTGACGACACCGAGTTTGGTATCGTTGCGCAGTTGCTTCAGCGCGGCGTCGAAATCTGAAGTCTCGTATAGCGATTGCAACTCGGCCTCGTTGGCGAATACCAGATCGACCGTGCCCTTGCGCATCAGGTCGAGAAACTCGTCGCGGTAGCGGCCGACGCAAAACGAATCCGACAGCGTCAGCGCGACCTGCCGGCCTGCGCCATGCGCGATGGTCGCCGCCTTGACGAAGGCTTCCTTGGCGCTCTTGGGATCCCAGAGATAGCCTTCGAGATAGATGATGCCGGAGGCCGCGATCTGCGCCGCGTCGATATCCGAGGGCATCAGCTCCTGAGCGGCACCGAGATAGGTGTTCATGGTGCGCTCGCCGTCCGGCGTCACCAGGATGTAGGAACAGCCGGTGGCCGGACCGCCGGATGCGGCGCTGGTCTCGAACGCGACGCCGGCGGCGCGGATGTCGTGGGTATAGAGCTTGCCGATCTGGTCGTTGCGAACCTTGCCGACATAGGCGGCGCGGGCGCCGAGATTGGCGACGCCGACGATGGTGTTGGCGGCCGATCCGCCGGACATTTCGGTGGCCGGGCCCATATCGGCGTAGATCGCCGTGGCACGCGCCTCGTCGATCAGCGCCATGCCGCCCTTGGTCATGCCGTGGCGGCCGAGGAATGCCTCGTCGGTCTGCACCAGCACGTCGAAAATCGCATTGCCGATCCCGAGCACGTCATATTTTGCGTCAGCCATCTCACCGTCCAGTTGCAGCCATCACGAAGGCTGCGGCCTATCACGGCCGGCCCAAGGCGTGAACCCATAAAAGGCGTGAACCCATAAATTGAGATGGGGCCGTCGCTGGCCGCTTTGAGATGCAGCAAGGACTCAAATCGGACATTGCTCCTGGTCCGATTTGTGCCCCATTACCGGACTCATGCACCGCAGCAGCTAACAGCTTCATTCATGCGGGCCGGATGGCCGAAGCGGAAATTCGCCGTCTCGGAGACGGACAGGAGTTCAGGCTTAATGAAGGCCCATTGCCATGGCGCAGGAAGTTGACACCAGCAGCGCGAGGCCGTTGACCCCAAATTCACTTTCAAGACTGCGACCGAACAGGCCGAGCCATTTATCCTGCACTTGGTAAGCGAGCTTTTCGCGCTCGGCCGAACATTCGTAGGCAGTGCCGGCTGCGTTCTGAAGATGGTGGACCATCTCATGAACAATAACGGACAATTCGGCGGGCGTATTGCCGGCCCATTTGTCCGAAAGGTATATTGTCTTGGTCTGGTCGTTATAGAGGGCGACGACGTCGCGCCTTTTTTCAAAGGACGATTCCGGTTCCTGGATTGCGGTCGCTGTTCGCCGAAGGGCCGAAACCAAGCCGTTGTGGCGAAGCCCTGCCATCTCAACCGACGGTACTCGCTCAATGCGAGGATGGTCGAAAGTCGGGGGGAGCCCGTGGTTGGCCGAAATCCAAATGACAATTGCCGTCAAGAGCGCTTCCATGGCCGCCTCCCTCTGTCCATTCGGCAGGCGCTTCTTATAGTCGCAAGGGGAGACGGCGGTCTTTGGGATAGGCTTGGATTTACCTTGGGAATTCGCTGGTTTTGTTTCGCAAAGGCAGGCCTCGCGAGATCTGAATGATCTACATTTTTGGAGAATATTCTCTCGATACAGACCGCCGGGAATTGCGGCGTGGTTTCACTCTTGTTGGCGCCGAACCCCAGACCTTCGATCTGCTGCTTTATCTCGTTCAAAACCGCGAACGCGTCGTCAGCAAAGATGACCTCCTGGCCGCAGTATGGAGCGGCCGTATCGTTTCAGAATCCACGCTCAGCAGCCAGATCACTGCGGTCCGCCATGCCATCGGTGACGACGGCGAGAGGCAGGTTCTGGTCCGCACCTTGGCTCGCAAGGGGTTTCGCTTTGTCGGTGAAGTACGAGAACAGGGCGATCGGCAAGGGTCCCCCGCAGGGGAGGCGGCGAGCGCCCTGCAAGGGACCGATGGACCGCAAGGAGAGCCCAACAGGATAGGCAGGCCGGAGCGCCGGCAACTGTCGGTCATGGTGTGCAATTTGGCCAGTGTCGGCGCGATTTCATCGCGTCAGGATCCGGAAGATCTCCTCGCCGTCACGTCCGCTTACCACGACCGCATCAAAGCGGTCGTCGCGGAGCACGACGGGTTCGTCAGCAAATTCCTGGGCAACGAGGTTGTCGTCTATTTTGGATACCCTCGCGCGCGGGAAGACGATGCGGAGCGGGCGGTACGCGCCGGCCTTGCCGTGATCAAGAACGTCGCAGCCTTGAAGCCCCAGTCCCAAATGCCGCCGCAAGCCCGCGTTGCTGTTGCGACCGGCCTTGTCGTCGTTGGCGATCTGAACGAAGTCGGCATTTCGGCCGACCATGCCGCGATAGGTGACGCCGTTGCGCTGGCTGCCCGTCTGGTTTCGGTCGCCGAGCCGGGTTCGCTGGTCATTTCCGCAACCACGCATGACCTCATTGGCGCCCTGTTCGACTACAGCGATCCCGGGCTGCTTACCCTGAAATCGGTCCCCGATCCGGTCGAGGTTTGGCACGTCCGGGGAGAAAGCACGGCCACAAGCCGCTTCGAAGCGTTGCACGCGAAACCCACCAAACTGATTGGCCGCGAGGAGGAACTCGCGCTGCTGCGGCGACGCTGGCATCACGCCAAAGCCGGCGAGGGCCGGCTGGCGCTCATCTACGGCGAGGCCGGTATCGGCAAGTCGCGCCTTGTTTTCGCCCTCCAGGAATCGATGAAGGACGATCCCCACCGTTGCTTGCGGTTCCAGTGCTCGCCACACCGCATCCAAACCGCGTTTCATCCGGTGATCCATCAACTCGAACATGCGGCCGGTCTTTCTGTCGGCGACAGTGACGCGACCAAGCTTGATAAACTCGAGGCCTTGCTCGCGTCCTCGTCGCACATGACCCGAGACGTTGCGCTGTTCGCTGAGCTGCTTTCGATTCCCGGCCGGGCCGGTTCGTCGGTTATGTCGTTCAGTCCGCAGCGACGGAAGGAATTGATATTGGAACAACTGGTCGACCAGATCGCCGACCTTGCCGCGCAAAAGCCGGTCCTCATTGTGCTCGAAGATGCGCATTGGGTTGATCCGACCACCCACGAATTCTTTGACATCATGGTCGAACGTATCAGGGCGCTTCCCGTTCTGCTGGTGATCACCTACCGGCCGGAATTCAAGCCGCCGTGGCTTGGCCAGTCACATGTCACGGTATTGACGCTGAACAGGCTCGGCCGGCGCGACAACGCCGCCGTGATCCGACAGGTAGCGAAGGGCAAGGACTTCCCGCCTGTTCTGCTCGAACAAATCGTGACGCGAACGGACGGGGTGCCGTTATTTATCGAGGAGATGACCAAGTCGGTTCTGGAAAGCGACCTTCTGCGCGAAGAAAACGGCAGGTACGTGCTTGCCGAGTCGCTGCCGCTTCTGGCCGTGCCCACGACGCTGCAAGCCTCATTGGTTGCCCGGCTCGACCGGCTCGCTTCGTTGCGCGCGGTGGTGCAGGCCGGAGCGACGCTGGGGCGTGAATTTGCCTACCCGTTGGTTCGGGCGGTCTGCAGTCTCAGTGATGCCGAGCTTGAGCCTCTGTTCAAGCAGCTTGTTGCTTCCGAGCTGGTGCACCAACGCGGCGTGCTCCCACACGCCGTGTACACCTTCAAGCACGCCCTGGTGCAGGATGCCGCTTACGGCACCATGCTGAAAACCCAACGCGTTCAGATGCACGCGCGTATCGTGGAGACCTTTGAACGGCTATTTCCTGAAATGCTGGAACGCAATCCGGATGTGCTCGCCTATCACTGCACCGAAGCCGGGAGTTTCGCGAAGGCGATCGATTATTGGCTCAAGTCGACCCGCAAGTCGCTTGATAGATCGGCCGGCATCGAAGCGGAGGCACAACTTGAAAAAGCGGTAACACTTTTGCAGAATATCCCGGATCAGGCGATCCGTCAGCAGTTCGAAGCCCGCATTCAAGTCGCGCTCGGCGACACCTTTCTAATGACAAAAGGATTTGCCTCGCCCGATGTCGCCACCGCCCTGACCAAGGCGCGCGACCTGCTGGATGAGACCGCGCATCCGATTGAAGCGCTTCGGGCTCTCGGCGGCCTGTGCAACTACCATTTGGTTCGATCGGAAGCACCGAAGATGCTGCAGCTTGCCGAACCGTTCCTGCGTCGCCGCGTTGACCGGCAGAGCCTGATGATCGGTCACTACGAGGTCGGTACCGCTTATCTGCACATCGGAAAATTCGAAGACGCAAGATTTCATCTCGAGTGGGGGCTGTCGCGCTTTGATGAGGAAGGCTCACGTCCCATGGCATTCATTGCGGGCACTCACGTCCGAACGTTTTGGCTGGTTTGGCTCAGCCTTACCTATCTTTTTCTCGGCAGACTGAGGCTGGCGACGGAAACGATAGAAGCTGCCGTGAGCGACGCGCGAAGCCGCCTTCATCCGTTTACCCTGGTATCGGCGCTGTTGGCCTCGGCGCGTTTCTACCTTCACACGCGCAACCTGCAAGCTGCGATCGCCGCGACCGAAGAGGGTTTTGCCGTAGCGACAGAGCAGCGCAGCCCCTACCACATTTCCCGCGCCAATATCTTGAAAGCCGTCAACCTCGTCGAGGGCGGCCGGGCCGCCGAGGGCATTTCGCTGATGGATCGCGCGCTGGTCGAGCATCGCAAGACCGGCGCAAATTTCCAAAGCTCCTTCAACCTGTCTTGCCTCGCGGATGCCCATGCCCGCGCCGGCAGCTATGGGCTGGCAATCGATTTTGCAGATCAAGCAATCCAGGAAGTCGAGCGGACCGGCGAACGGTGGTGGGCTGCCGAAGCCCAACGGCTGAGAGGAAAGATAATCCTGGTCGCAAATCCTGCCGATTCACGTCGCGCAGAGGATTGCTTTCGGGCGGCGCTCAAATCCGCGCAAAGTCAGAAGGCCAGATTTTGGGAGCTACGCGCCGCGCATAGCCTTGCCAGCCTGTGGGACGGGAAAGGCCGTGATGCCGAAGCACGGAAGTTGCTGACTCCGATATGCAGCGAATTTGATGATGACGTCGATCTGCCCGATTTGAACGATGCGAGAAAGTTGTTGGATAGGCTTTAGGAAACCCAGGTCCGGTTCGCGTCAAACGTCTCGGTTTGGCGGGACATCGACGACTTCGGTCTACCCCCGAACGCGACGCAGGCGGCGCGGATATCGTGGGTATCGAGCTTGCCGATCTGGTCGTCGCGAACCTTGCCGACATAGGCGGCGCGGGCGCCGCAATTGGCGCCGCCGACGAAATGGCGAGAACCCGGAAATTCAGACTGTTCGGCCGATGTCCGCTTTGGAGCGCAGGACCGGCTCAAATCGGACGGTGCTCCA
>JBOHIT010000595.1:0-5365 GCA_050726155.1 Bradyrhizobium sp. | reverse complement strand
CCGACGATGGTAATCGCGCAGGCGACCACCGGCAGCCAGAATTTTTCATCCCAGACCCCGCTGCCGAGCCCGAACAGGCGCGGAAACGGCTGCGGCTCGGTACCCCATTTGATCGCGGTGACCTGCTGGATCATCAGCGCGACCGCAAGCGTCGAGAGCACGTAGAGGTGCTGGTCGAGGCTTTTCAACACCGGCCGCACCGCGACGAATTCGGTGATGATCCCGATGATGGCGCAGCAGACCAGCGTCAGCAGGAAGCCGGCGAGGAGAGGCATGCCGAGCTTCAGCGTAAACATCGAGCCGAACACGCCGCCCAGCATCGCCAACTGGCCGGCGGTGAAGCTCATCACCCGCGAGGTCGAGAACATGGTGTTGTAGGTGACGCCGACGAGCGCGTAGATCGCGCCCGCGGCCAGTCCGGATGCGAGGATCGAGGCGAGCATGTGCTATCGCCCCCTTCCGTCGTTCACGTATATCCCGGCGCCAACGCGAACGTGCCGTTCTTGGCGGTGGAGGCTTCCGACATCACGATCTCCTCGGTCAGATAGCCGTTATGCTGGGTCGGCGAGAAGCTGTAATTGCCGAAATAGCCGGGATATTTCGACAGCGTGTTCCAGTAGGCGATGATCCCGGCGCTGTCGGTCGATCCGCTTTCCGCCACCGCCTTGGCGATCAGTTCGATCGCGTCGATGCCGCCGGCGATCCACCACAGCAGCGTATCGCTCATCACGACGTTGGCCTTGGCCAGACGCGCGACCAGGTCCTCGCTCTTCGCCGGCAGCTTGCCGGAGCCATCATAGCTGCAGCTCTTGTAGCCGATGGCGTAGACTTTCTTCCAGTTGGCGGGCTTCTCGACCAGTCCGGCGATCTCGCCCGAAGACATCGAGGGATGGCCGACGAATGCGACGTCCCAGTTCATGACCGCGCGAACGTTGAACATGCGCGCTTCCATGCCGGTGGACACGCTCCAGACCACGATTACTTCGGCGCCGGCGTTTTTGGCGCGCAGCATGTCCGGCGTCATGTCAGGCTGGGTCGAGTCGACGTTGGCCTGATAGACCACGTCGGCACCATCCTTCTTGAATGCCGCCACCGAAGCGCCGACCGCGGTCACGCCATAGCCGGTAGTATCGCCGATCACGGCAACCTTTTTGACCTTGAGGATGTTGAGGCAATAATTGCGAACGGCGTCGTCCCATTGGCTGTTCGACGGCGCCATGCGGAAGGCGTTCGGGTACTTCGTGGTGTCGATCAGGGATTCGACGACGCATGGGTGGATATCCGGGATCTTGGCGCGCGCCATGATCGGCGTGGTCGCCAGCGCTTCGCCCGAATTGAGCGGCCCCCAGATGGCGTGGACCTTGGCCTGGCTGATCAGTTCCTGGGTGGCGTTGACCGCCTTGGTCGGATCGCCCTGGGTGTCGCGCATCACGATTTCGAGCTTGCGGCCCTTGACGCCGCCGGCCGCATTGATCGCATCAGCGGCGAAAGTCACGCCGCGGTTGAAGCCGATGGTCGGCGCCGAACTCGGCCCGGTCATCGCAGCGAGGCAGCCGACCTTGATCGGTTCAGCCTGGGCGATGGCGGGCACGGGAAACGAAAATGCTGCGGAGCCCGCAGCGCCGGCGCTGCCCAACAAAACGTCACGACGCGAAATGGCCATGTGATGCGCTCCCTGTTCCCTTTGCGGCGCCTGTCATTGGCTGCAGGCGTCCGTTTCGTTGATTGTGCCCGGCTCTATGACCGGGTTTGGTCGTGTCAAATTTGAGCCTGACGCGGGAAGCTTGTCCAGCGGTCATAAAAACATGGCAGGTCATTGTTCATGGACGGCGCGTCCAACTGATAGCGTTGACGGCGCCGACGGGAATCTCGCCGGCGATGATCTTCTCGACTTGCCGCACCGTTTCCAGCGACTGGCTTTCGATCGCCGGCGGCGTCAGTCCGCCGATATGCGGCGTGGCGATGACATCAGGCAGTTTTGCCAGTTCCGGCGTCGGCATCTGGTCGAGCGCGCGGCCGACATCCATCGCCGCACCAGCGATGCGGTGTTCGCGCAACGCCGCACTCAGCGCCGCCTCGTCGACGAGATTGCCGCGCGACAGATTGATGAAGAATGCGTGCGGCTGCATCTGCGCCAGCGCCGCCTGCCCGATCAGGTTTTCCGTCGCGTCATTGGCGACCGCGAGACAGACGACGAAGTCCGCGCGGGCGAGCAGATCGTCGAGCGGCACATGTTGGATCTCAGGCTCGTTGACGGTCGCAAAGGGATCGGCGACCAGGACTTCCATCCCCAGCACCTGGGCGACGCGTGCAAGGTAACGGCCGATGCTGCCATAGCCGATGATCCCGATGCGGCTGCCGGCAAGTTGCCGGCCCATCATAACTTTCGGATTCCGCCCCGCATGATAGTCGGCACTGGCGCGCGAGACGCCGCGCGACAGATCGACCATGAATCCGACCGCGAGTTCCGCCACCGACTGGACGAAGCCGGGTCCAGCCTGCGTCACCAGCACGCCCGCGCGCGAGGCCGAAGAGACGTCGATGTTGCGGATATCGACCGCGCAACGGACGAAGGCGCGCAGTTTTGGAAGCCGCGGAAAAATCTCGCTGGGTCCCGCGGTGAGCCGGTCGGCGACGATGATCTCGACATCGCGGGCGGCGGCGATCAGGCCGAACGCATCCAGCGCGTTGTCGCCCTGGTGCAATTGCACGTCCGCAATGGCCTGCAAGCCGCCGAGGCTGCGCTCGCCGTAATATTGCGCCCTCGCCTGCGGCGTATGGGTGAGCAGCACCTTCACGTCAATATCCGAACGCGCGCGGCAGCGCCGTCGAGATCGACGGCACGAAGGCGATCACCAGCAGGCATATCATCAGCAGGCCGAGATAGCCCACGATCGGCTTGACGGTCTGTTCGATCGGCACATTGCCGATCAGGCAGGCGCCGTAGAGCCCGAGACCGAGCGGCGGCGCGAACAGGCCGACGCCCATCGAAATGACCAGCACGACGCCGAAATGCAGCGGATCGATGCCGAGCTTGACTGCCACCGGCAGCAGCAGCGGCCCGAAGATGATGAGCGCGGCCGCGCCCTCCAGCACCGAGCCCATCACGATCAACACCACGATCGACAGCAGCATGAACAGCCAGACGCCCTGCGACGACGACAGCGACAGCATGAGGTCGCCGACCGCGTGCGGCACCTGCTGCAGCGTCAAGACAAACGCCAGCGACTGCGCGGCGGCGACGATGAACAGCACCAGGCCCGAGCGCGTCGCCGATTGCACGAAACTATGCGCGGCGGTCTTGAAGCTGAGTTCGCGGAACACGACGCTGCCGACCACGATGGCATAGACGACGGCAAAGGCGGAAATTTCGGTCGCGGTGGCAAAGCCGCTCTTGAAGCCGAAGAAGATCATGAAGATCAGCCCGAACGAGGCGATCGCGCCGCTCCACAGGCCGGACACCGGAACCTGCGGCTCGGTCTCTGCGACCGCCGGCGGCTTCTTGCCCAGGATGATCGACAGCACGATCAGCGCCGTCGCCATCAGGGCAGACGGCAGCAAGCCCGCCACGAACAGGCCGCCGATCGACAGATTGGCGACGAAACCGAGAATAATGAGATTGATACAGGGCGGAATGGTTTCGGCCATCACGGCGGAGGCGGCCAGCAACGCCACCGCACTGCCGGGATTTTGCCGGGAGCGCCGCGCGGCCGGGATCAGCACCGAACCGACAGCGGCGACATCGGCCATCTTGGAGCCGGAGATGCCGGAGAACAGCACCATCGACATCACCATCACGACGTTGAGTCCGCCGCGCATGCGCCCGACCGCCCGCTGCAGCAATTCGATCAGCCGGACCGACATGCCGTTGGCTTCCATCAGATAGCCGACGAGGATGAAGAACGGGATCGCGAGCAGCACGAAATTATCGATGCCGCGCGCCATCTGCTGGGCGAAGATCACGCCTGGAAGCGTACCCTCGACCCAGATGAAGATCAGCGCCGCCAGCGCCAGCGCAAAGCCGATCGGCAAGCCGCCGAACAGCGTGAGGAAGAAGCCGATGAACATCAGCGTGCCCGACGACGGCACCGAACCCGGCGCCAGCAAGTCCCACGCCAGATAGATTCCGGCGATGACGGCCGTCGCAACTACGCCCGAGACCATGTCGCGGACCGGCCGCGCGCAAAACAGCTCGAACGCAAACACCGTCATGAACAGCGCGCCGAGGCCCATCGGATAGAAGGTCCATTCCAGCGGCAGGCCGGAGCCGGAGGTCTGTCCCGTCGTCAGCCAGCCCATCTTGATGGCATTGAAGGCGACATAGCCCGAAATGATCGTGACCAGCAGCGCACCCATGGCGTCGACCACGCGCCTTGGGCTAGCCGGCAGCATGTCGATGAAGAAAGCGACGCCGAGGTTTTCACTGCGCGCCAGCGCACTGGCCGCACCGAAAAAGCTAGAGCCGACCATCAGGCCGCGCGCGACGTCGTCGGCCCACTCGACCGGCGCATTGAACAGGAAGCGCAACAGGACGGAGACGACGACGACCAGGAGATCGGCCACCAGCAGCACCGCCGCCGTGACGTCGCTCACGTTAAGCAACGCCGCTGACATCCGCAGGCCGCCGCTCGGCGCGTGCACGGCGACTGACATGGCCGGTACCCTCAGGCCTGCGTCGCGCGGATCGCGTCCACCACCGGCTTCGCCTCGGGGCGGGCCTTGATGAAATTATCGGTCTGCGGCAGCACGCGCTTGCGGAACGCGTCCTTGTCGCATTCGACGATGGTGACGCCCTTGTCGGCGAGGTTCTTGAGCGCTTCCTTTTCCATCTCGAGCCCGTGGGTGCGGGTATCGGCCGCGGCCTTCTTGGCGGCGTCGAGAAAACCTTCGCGCAGCTTCGGATCCATCCGGGTGAACGTCGCCTCGCTGAAATAGGTCGCGAGCGGCGAGAAATTATGCTGCGTCAGCGCGTAGTGTTTCGACGTCTCGTAGAACTTGCTGGCGAGGATGGTCGGCGGATCATGCTCGAGCCCGTCGAGCACGCCGGCCTGCAAGGCGGTGTAGATCTCGCCGAACGCCAGCGGCGTCGCGGCGGCGCCCATCAGGCGCAGGCATTCGGTGATGACCGGGTTCGGCAGCGTCCGGATCTTGAGGCCGGCGAGATCCTCGGGGCCTTTCACCGGCTTCTTGGCCAATACGCTGCGCGAGCCGAAATTATAGGCCCAGGAGATGATACGGATGTTGGCGCCCTTGAGCAGCGCATCCTCGATCGGCTTCGCCGCGCCAGCGTCGAACGCCTTGGTTTGCTGCGGGAAACTCGAGAAGAGGTAGCCGAGGTCGAAAGTGCCGACCAGCGGCACCAGAT